>JABDRA010000263.1 GCA_013041995.1 Anderseniella sp.
AACCAGCATCATGCGGCCGGTATTGACGGCAGAACTGCTGGGCCGTGCCAATTTCGGCGTCATCTCCGGCATGACTGCCATGGTGTATATCAGCGGTTTTGCCGCCGGTCCGACCATTGGATCGCTGGCCTGGCAGATTGGCGGATACGACCTGATGCTGGCGATGGCTGTCGGTATCGGCGCGCTGGGCGCATTACTGATGCTGGCAGCAGGCAGATTGTCCGCTGCGGCGTCTCAGTCGCCGGAACGCTCAACCGGCGGATAATCCTGCGGCGCCTGGTCACGATCAAACATGCCGTAATCCCGGGTCATACGGGCGGCAAAACCCCAACGCATGCTTTCATCATCGTGCAACCGGGCCAGCAGCTTGCCGGCGTCTTGTGCGCTGGCAACCGTAGACAGGCCGACATAGGCATCAGCGATGTTGACGCTGGCAAAACTCTCATCAAATCCATCTACCGGTTTGCCTCTGCTGTGGCCTGCGACGATGTAGCTGCCGGTTGCATCTGGCCCCAATTCGAACTGCTCAATTGGCCCGCCCTGCTCGACCTTCGAGAACAACTCGGCAATACGGATACGATAATCTTCAAAATGGGTATACCGGCCAGCCGTTTGCGAGCCTTGATGCTGTCTGTCTTGCCGCCATCCCACTATGGCTGCGTCATCTGTCCACAATTGATGCGACAGGATCACCCGGTCTCGGGTCAATGACTTGAACCGGTCCAGCCAGGTCATGCCTGTGTGCTGTTCCAGCACGGGTTTAAGCATGCCCACATGACGGAAGTAATGATCCTCATGACCGGGTTTGGGCAACACTTCAAAAAACAGGGCCAACATTTATCCGAACATCCATATCCAGTAGGCGGGAATTGCAATGTACGCTGTAATTGCCGACGCACACAAAAGCCTGATCCACGTGACGGGAAACCGCCGCCACAGCACGATGGCGCAGATAATGCCGAGGACAGCTTCAACCACCGAGACAATTCCGCCATGATGCGAGTTATCCCAGTACGACAATGGCGAGTTGAACACGAAACTGCTGAACGGCCAGAAATGGCGGTGTCCGTCGTCAACATGCACCGGCAGGTCAGTCGCAGCATGGACCGTCATGGCAGCAGCGAAAAAGACCATCGGCCACCCCCACCATTTTTCACGGCATAGCCATCCGGTTGCGGCAATCAGGGCTGCAACAAAGAACGAATTGAACGCGCCCATGAGATTGCGCATTTCTTCGCGAAAATAGAAATCACCGAAAACATCCTGGCTCGTATACCCCATCGCACTGGCGGTACCGAACAAGGCAAACACCGGTATGTTCGGCAGGAACGCCCCGGCGACAATAGCTATATTGCGGGTTTTTTAACCACGCCTGGTCAGCAGTGCAGACGCAAGAAGCAGATGGGTCTGGGTATTCACGACACAGGCCCGCCACCGATAACATTGCCGCCATGGCCTGTGTCCAGCACAGCCAGCATGGCTTTGGCCGTCAACCCGGTTATCGGGTGTTTCCAGCGCGGCGCAATTTCGGCAATCGGAGCCAGCACGAATTCGCGCTCGGCAATGGCTGGATGCGGCAGCACCAGTTCAGCGTCGGTTGACTGCTCAACTCCGTCTTCGACAATCACGCCATTGTAATCCAGAATATCGAGATCGAGGGTCCGCTCCCCCCAGCGCTCGCGCCGTTCACGCCCGGCAGACCGTTCAATGTCGCGCAAAACCTGCAGCAGATGCAGCGCCCGTAGGCTGGTTTCGATCCGCGCCACTGCATTGATGTAACTGGGTTGGTCCTTCCTGCCGAACGGGGTGGTTTCAATCAGCGTCGAGGCTTTGCACAATTTGAGCGGGTGCTCGTCAAGCGCTGCAAGTGCCCGTCCAACGCAATCGCGTGGACTGCCCCACGGCCCTGTCATATTGCTGCCCAATCCGATCAGAATCATGTTGGCGTGCCGTTCCCGATTGCGTCGACCATCATCTTGTGGCACACCCGCCCCATTAATTTGAAGCCTTCATTCCACTTCGCTATTTCACCAATCAATTTTGAGTCGGGAGATTTCAGATGCGCCTTTACAAAGACGAACGCACAGCCCTTTTTATTGACGGTTCCAATCTGTACGCAACGGCCAAGGCGCTGGGTTTCGACATAGACTACAAGAACATGTTGAAGATGTTTGAAGACGGCACCAGGCTTACCCGTGCAATCTATTACACCGCCCTGCTCGACGATGCCGACTATTCGCCGATCCGCCCGCTCATCGACTGGCTGGACTATAACGGGTTCATGGTCGTGACCAAGCCTGCCAAGGAGTTCACCGACGCCGCCGGCAGGCGCAAGGTCAAAGGCAATATGGACATCGAAATCGCTGTCGACATCATGCAGCTTTGCTCGTCGCTGGATCACATCATCCTGTTTTCCGGCGACGGCGATTTTCGCTCGCTGGTTGAAGCAGCCCAGTCAAAGGGGTGCCGGGTAACCGTGATTTCCTCCATGGCCATCCGCCCGCCGATGATAGCCGACGAATTGCGCCGCCAGGCCGACCAGTTCGTTGACCTGAAATCACTGCAGGGCAAGATCGGCAGGGCACCGTCCGGCAACAAGGACAATAATCGCGACAATGGTCCGGCCCAGCCGAATGATGATTTTGAGGAATTCGCCGAAATCTAGGGCCGCCGCGCCACCATGTCTATTTCGACCCGCGCCCCAACGGCCAGCCCGGTAACCCCGATACAGGTTCTCGCCGGCAGTTTCCCTTCGGCAAAGTAACTCAGATATGTCTGGTTCATGGCAGCATAATCGCGCTCGAAGTCAGTGATGAAAACCCGCGCCTGCGCCACATTTTCAAGGCCAAGGCCCATGCCCTCCAGCACAATGATCAGGTTGTCCATGACCCGTCTGGTCTGCGCCTCAATGCCCTCCGGCAACGGCTCATCCGGCGCTCCTGGTTTGGTCGGCATCTGGCCGGTGAGAAACACCCAGCCATCAACTTCACAGGCGTGGGAAAACGGTGCGACCGGCTGCGGTGCAGCCTCGATCATGTGAAATGACGGCAGCGGCATCAGGTTTGCTCCTCGATTTCGACGGGTGACGGTTCACCCGGTGTTTCGTAACTGTCACAGATCTCACTAGCATCATTGTCAGCCGAACAATACCAGTCTCGGTCTGTGCCCAGGACGGACCGTGACGGGTGCAAGAAATTCTGCAAGACAGGCCCTGACAGCCCGTTCAACAAAACCGGCAGGTCTCAACCGTTATCTATTGTCGTCATCCACCGGGTAACCGTGCATTTCCACCCATCTGCGCAGTACCGGCAATACCGGTTTCATCTGCGCACGATAGCGCTGCCATCGCCCCTTTGCCCGGCTGTAGAGAGGCTGAACAACTTGATGATAACTGGGTGTGCCAATGCGCTGGCGCTCCAGTGCAGTGGATTTGTAGTCCGCCATGGCGTCTTCCCAATCCAGACCCAGAAACTCGAGAACTTGGCTTACGGTCGCCTCCAGATCGGCCACAACCTGCTCGTATTTGACCGTGTGCAGCCTCAATGGCAGGGCCTCGCGATAGGTCGTCCAAAGAGACATCACCTTGTCATAGCACCGAGCAGCACTTTTCAGATCCAGGAAATTTGCCATGGCGTCATTGAGCCCGAATTCCTGCATGAAACAGCTCAGCACACAGTCGCACGGGTGGCGCAAAACGAGCAGAAACCGGGCATCGGGAAAAACCTTGCTGATCAGTCCGACATTGGTAATGTTAAGCGGCACCTTGTCGACAACGACCTGACCGGCAATTGGCTGATCACCCATGTGCTGTTTGAGGCTTGTCATATAGGCATCGCGCAATTCCGATACCTGTTCATCAGTCAATTGCTCGTGGTTGTGAAATTGATCCGGCTGCCAGGTTCTGACCAGCCTGAGCATGTCCAGTACCATCGGCTTTTCCTCTGCCACCGAGATTTTGCTATGGCTCAGCAGCACAGTGTCCAGTAGCGTTGTGCCGGAACGCGGAAATCCAATCAGAAACACAAGTTGTGGCGCGCCGCGCTGTGAGGTGGAATTGTCAGATGCCATGCGCCTTACACCCTTGTAGGCTGTTTGCAGGTCATCCAGCCTTTGTATGTATTTGTGAGCTTCTACGCGACGACCCTTGGCGGTTTTTGCTGCCCAGTTGTTGGCTGTGGCAAATGCTTCGTACGCGGCCTGCAGATTTCCCAACCGGTCGTTTATGTCGCCCAGCAGATACCAGTAAGTCGAGTTCAGCTGCGCCTGCGCCGGATTGAACCTCACAACCGAAGACAGTGCCTTTAAAGCCTCTTCCAGTTCATTGTCGCGCCGCAAAACCTGTGCCTGCCGGACGGCAAGCCAGATATTGTCGAGCCGGAATACAGAGCGCGCGTACGCAACGGCTTTTTTAAGCTCATCGGTCTGGTTTGTCTTTTCCAGAGCCTCGCAGAGATTATCGTGGCCTTTTGCAAAATCAGGTTGCAGTTTCACGGCATGGCGGAAACAGTTTATGGCGTCATCGGCGCGCCCAGCCACAAGCAACACCCAACCGAGGCCGTTATGTGCGGTGTGATCGTCAGGTGAGAGCTTCAACAGATGCTGGAAAAGCTTTTCTGCCTCATTGAACTCGCCCTCGCCCCTGAGAACGGTTGCCACGCTAAACAAGAAATCCGGGTCATTCGGCTTCAACTCCAGCGCTGCGCGGTAACTGGTGAGCGCTGCTTGCACGTCGCCTTTTGCCCGCAACGCATTCCCTAGATTGAAGTGAATATCGCTATTTCCCGGATCCAGCGCGATTGCTGTTTGATAGCTGTCTATCGCTGCCTGAATCTCCCCCTGTTCGGCCGCAATAACACCGTGGACATTGTGAACAATGGAAACGCCAGGGTTGCGTTGGCACAACTCTTGCGCCATCTGCAGGGCCTGTTTCAACTCACCTGATTCAAACACCTCGACGGCCGCAGAAAGCTGATTGTCAAGTGTGTTACCTGCCTGCATAAAAATGCCAGGTTGTTGCAGTCGCCAAACTCGCCCACCTCATAAACATGGTCCTTCAATCCTTGCCGGGTATTGCTGATGTGTGTATCGCATGCAAGCCTCACGACGCAAATTGTTCGACCTGGTCTGAAGATCTGATACATTCCCCTTCACACCATTTCAACGCTGCATTCAAGAGATCCGGGCAGTCCTACCCAGTTGTCATCATGCCGACAGTCGCACACACCCGCGTCCTACTCGTCCCATAGTCAGGGTGCGAGCCGACTCGCGACATGGAAATGATGTCGCCTAGGGTCTCAAAACGTCCATTCGCTGCATTGTGGTTCTGGCAGTCATTCTTGAAAACAGATAAACCTGTGCGGTAGCTGTTGAGTGCTTTATCAAACGCCGCCAGTTCGATTCCCGCCTACCTGGGGTCCCATAATTTGCTGATTCAGCTGATTCGATTTTTATGTTCTGAATCAATGGTATAGAAAGCTTTGACAACCAGGCAGGGGCGGCGTCAAACTCCGCATCACCCGGCATTTACTGGCGATTAACCATAAACGCGCACCCTTCCGGACACATCAAGTTAGTCAGGCGACAGTAGTTGGGACCCTCATGAGTAAATTCACAAAATCGATTCTTGGCAGCACGGCAATTCTTGCGGGACTGGCCACCGGCAACGCAACTGCACAGGACCGTTACAATGACATCGGGCTCATTGTCGGTGGCGTGAGCGAAAGCTGGAACGGCGTTCAGATCATTGATGGTGGCGGGACCGGCAACGACACCACCTTGGCTTCCGGTCATAACGCACGGCTCTCCCTGCCGCTTGGCGGCAACCTGTCGCTGCAAAGTGATGTCGATGTGGAGTGGAATGACCGTGCATTTGGCAACAATGCCGTGTCCGGCCAACGCTGGAGCTTCCAGGGCGGAGGTCACTTCACCTGGCGCGACCCCTCACATGGGTTGTTCGGCGTATTTGGCGGCGTCGCGGCCTCAAGTCACAATGACACAGATCCGGGTTACAGAACCAATCTGCGCTTTGTCGGTGCAGAAACCCAGTATTACCTGGAAGACCTCACCTTCTATGCACAGGCTGCATTTGTGGACCAGGAAGGTGAACTTACCGGTGATGGTTATTTCGCCCGCGGTGTTGGCCGCTGGTTCATGGGTGTGGACACGCGGGTTCAGGTCGAAGGCCTGTATGCCAACCTGAAGTTCCAGGACGGCGAGTCCGCAAATTACGATGTGTACCAGTGGGGCGCCCGCTTTGACACGCTTTGGGAAGATGCACCATTGGTGGGAAGCATGCCATTGTTTATGGCCTATCGCGGCACCTACCGCGATGGCTGCCTGGGCAACGCGTTCGCGAGCGCCGCTGACAATGACACGATGGATCACACCATCATGGCCGGCCTGAGTTACAGCTGGGGCGCGCCATCAAAAATGGACAATGACCGCCGTGGCGCAACACTGGATACACCGAATGTAGCCTCGATGGCGCCTTGTTACGAGGGTGGTCCCTGATCAGCTTGTCGGCAACTTGTCACTTGAACAGTCGTGAAAAAGCATCTTCGGCAAACCCGTGTAAGCGCAAAATCGCCTTCAGGATTGCTTTGTCACGATTTCTGCCATGGCAGCGAGAAACTGTGAGACTTCCCTCTCGCTGTTATAGTGACACAGCGATACCCGCACACATGACGGCAACCCCAACGGTGTGAGAATATTGCCGGAATAGTGATCAGCTTTTCTGACGTGGGTACGAATACCCTGTTCGTTCAGTGCCGCAACCAGGTCTGCTGCGTCGATGCCGTCCACAGTCAGCGACACCAGGCCTTCGCGCGCAGGATTGTCCACCCCGCCAATGATTGTCACACCCGGTAATTCTGTAAGGCCCTTCAGATTTCCAACACCGTGCAAGATGGCATCGGTCAGGGATTTCTCATGATCATGGATCGCAACCGCTGCTGCTTCGATGCGCGCGCGCGGGTCATCACTGTCGGTAAAATGTCCGCCAAGCCAGGTAAAGTAATCCACCACATCGGAAAACGTCGCATAGGCCCCGGTATCGCGCGTGCCCAGCTCCCAGTTCTCTGCCGGCCCGCCGATCAGGCCTTCGCGCGGCAATGCTGTCAGCCGGTCCGATGCCCACGCGACACCATAGCCATGTCGTGAAAACACCTTGTAGGGCGATACCACATATCCGTCCACATCGCAGGCTTCGATATCGATATGACCGTGGCTGGCATGCTGAATGCCGTCTACAATGATGAAACAATCAGGCGCAACGGCCCGAATGGCCGCTGAAACGGCTGCAACATCAACCGACATGCCGGTTACCGGAGATGTATGAATGATCGTGGCAACCCGCACATCCGCTGTCATGTGTCTGGCATAGTCGTGCGCCGTCACGGTGCCGGTGGCATCATCGTGCGGCACGGCCACGTAAGATTGGTCTGTCTCGCCCGCCCATTTCATCGCCGCACTGCGTGACGCGGGGTGTTCCAGCGTGGAGCCAAGCACAATGCCGCCCTGCTCTGCCCCCACTATCGCTGTGCGGATGAGGCGGAACAAAAGTTCAGTGCCGCTTTCACCAACAAAGAACTGGCCGACCGGCGCATTGAACATGGTCCGCATTCTGGCTTTGGAGGCATTGATGATATCAACAAGTTGATGCGAGGCAGGATTATCGCGGCCCTGATTGTCCGGGATAGCCGCAAATTTGGCTGATGTATCAACCACGGATTTCAGTGTCAGCGCGCCACCGGCGTTTTCAAAGAACACCCTGGGGCCTTGAAACGGACAGGTGTCCACATGGGCAAAGCGGTCCCGTACCTGGTCCAGAAGACCTGTCTTTTGGGTAATCATTTTCAAACTCCGTGGAAACCGGTTGACGTCAGCAAATACGTTTGGAATTCAGCCCTTTTCGCGCATCAGCCGTGCCTTGCCGCGCTGCCAGTCGCGTTTCTTTTCTGTCTGGCGCTTGTCATGAACTTTCTTGCCCTTGGCTGTTGCGATTTCCAGCTTCACCCGGCCGCGTTCGTTGAAATAGATTTTCAGCGGCACGATGGTCAGGCCTTCCCGGTCCACAGCCTGGCCGAACCGGGCGATCTCGCGGGCATGGGCCAGCAGTTTGCGTATCCGGCGTGGCTCGTGATTGAACCGGTTGCCCTGATTGTATTCAGGAATGTGCGCGTTGATCCACCACAGTTCGCCGTTCTTGACCTGGACATAGCTCTCCGCAATGGTTGCCTTTGACGCACGCAGCGACTTGACCTCGGTGCCCGTCAACATGACACCGACTTCCAGCTTGTCCATGATTTCAAAGTCGAACCGGGCGCGACGGTTGTCAGCTATGACGGGATTACCCGAGCGCCGTTTCGCACCACCACTTTTGGAAGACATGTTCTGGCACCTGCTCTAATTCAGCAGGCCTGCATGAACCATGGCGGCCTTGACCTGCTGACGCGCGCCTTCGGTTGCCGGGAGGATCGGCAGCCGCGCGTCTTCGAGTGCATGACCCAACAGGCTCACCGCATATTTGACCGGTGACGGGCTGGTCTCGCAAAACAGCGCTGAATGCAGTGGCATCAATCGGTCCTGAATGGTCAGCGCCTTGGCATAGTCACCGGCAAGGGTTGCTTCCTGGAATTCCGCACACAGGCGCGGTGCAACATTGGCCGTTACCGAAATGCATCCCGTACCGCCATGTGCGTTGAACGCCAGTGCCGTTCCGTCTTCACCCGACAACTGAATGAATTTGTCACCCGACGCCAGACGTTGCAGGGATGGCCGTGCCAGGTCTGCAGTGGCGTCCTTGGTGCCGATGATGTTGGCAAAGTCCCCGTTCAGACGCGCCAGTGTCTCCACCGAGATTTCAGCGACGGTGCGCCCGGGCACGTTGTACACAAAGACGGGCAGCTCCGGCACCGCCCTGGCCACGGCAGCGAAATGCTCATACAGGCCTTCCTGGGTTGGCCTGTTGTAGTACGGCACAACCGAAAGCGCCGCATCTGCACCTGCTTCCTTCGCGTGCACGGCAAAATCAACAGCTTCTGCCGTGGAGTTTGACCCGGCACCGGCAATCACCGGAATACGGCCTGCAGTCGTTTCAACGGCGATTTCGACGACCCGCTTGTGCTCGTCATGGCTCAGCGTTGGCGATTCACCGGTTGTGCCCACCGGCACAATTCCGTGGGTGCCTTCCGCAATATGCCACTCGATGAGTTTGCGAAATGCGGCTTCATCGACTTTGCCGTCCCTGAACGGCGTAATAAGCGCGGGAAAAGAGCCGTGAAAGCGTGCATCCATTTCGAAACCTCAACAATTCGTAAACTTTACTGCGTTAGGCATTGTGGACATCGATGCGCAAACACGAACAGTGCAGGCTGAACGTCCTCAATGTGAGCGCGGCACCATAGACCCGCGGCTGCGTTGCGGCAACCGAAAGGTTTATACCCAAGGAACTGACTATTGACCCTTTTGACCGATTTTTCGCGTTTGCTGGCTAGGCATGCTTCACGCCGTGGTCTGGCCGACCACCAGTGGAGCATAACGACGTCCAGCGGGCGCGAAGAACCGGCCTTCGGTGGGCCAAATCCGTCTATCTGGTGCGTTGCGGCGCTTGCCCGATGCACCGCATCGCGCTGCCCACCGCGCCTTCCAGAGCGGCCGGATTTGATTCCATCAAGAGGATCAATAGTCAGGTCCTTGGGTATTAATCGTCCCCGGCCCCGCAAAATGCGGCCACATCGCAGCCTCAATCTGTGGTTAGTCGT
>JABDRA010000364.1 GCA_013041995.1 Anderseniella sp.
GGTATGTGGTGCGCAAATGGCCACGCAGTCGATGATTTTTTCAACCGCCTCGATCATTTGCGGGCCTGCAATCAGGGAGCCGACGCGCGCGCCCGTCAGTGCGTAGACCTTGGAAAACGAATAAAGCTGCACAAAGGTTTCGCCCCAGTTTTCACGCGAAAACAGATTGTGCGGCGGTGAGGCCGGATCAAGGAAATCCTTGTATGTCTCGTCTACCAGCAGGGCAATCTTCAAATGCTGGCAAGCATCAAAGAACGCATCAAGCAGATCAGGCGGATAGATGGCACCTGTGGGGTTGTTGGGACTGATCAGCACGACGGCCCGGGTACGCGCATCGCACACCGATGCCAGGTCCTCAGGCCTGGGCAGGGCGTCGGTCTCGTGAATGGCGGGGATGGCGCGCACTTCAATGCCCTGCATCTCCAGCCACATCTGATTGTTGAAGTACCACGGTGCGGCCAGGATGATGTTGTCACCGGTTTTGGCAAGCGCCATGACGGCAGCGCAAAACGCCTGATTGCAACCTGCGGTAATGGCAACATCCGCAGGCTTCACGATACCGCGATATGCAGCACTCATATGGGCGGCAAGGGCCTCGCGCAGGTCCGGTATCCCCAGGATGTCGGTATAAAGATTCGCGCTGCCGTCTTTCATACATCTGGCCACATGGTCAGCCAGTTCAGGGGCAGGCAGGTAGCTTGGCACAGCCTGGGACAGATTGATTGCCGGCAAATTGGATGAGTTGCCCTCAAGCCAACTTGCGGATTCAGCTATGGGAGGTGCCGAAACTTTTCCGACAAGCGGATTAAGAAGATAGGTCATTGATGGCTTGTTACTATGGCGGTCGGAGGACGAAGCGATTATGGTTTCTGAGAATAAGTTCATGGAACAATAGTTATTACAGCCCGATATGCAAACGATAGAAAACATACTGACTGGCCGGTCTGCCTTCCTGAAAGGATCAGGCGGAGATAAAAACGCAGCAGAGAACCGCCGCGACCTGACGATGGCGATTCAGCAGAACTATCCGGCATTCGAAATGCTCCGCGATAAATTGCTGGGCGCCGGCGGCCCCAAAAGCGCAGCGCAGCCAGAACGGGTACTTGATGCAGCGTCTGCAGCGGAAACCGAATTGCTTTTTGATCACCTGCGGCAGCACGAACTGCTGAAGCTGGAGCAGGGCGAGGTGACCCTGAACAAAATGGACGCGCGCCGGTTCCTGACCGGGGGCTGGCTGGAAGAACTGGCGTGGCTTGCCGCCATGGAAGCCGGTGCGCATGAAGCTCATTATTCGCAACTGGTTGGCTGGGACGTGGAAGGCTATACCGGGGAGAACGAGATCGATGTGATTTTCCGGCGTGACGACAAGCTCGGGTTTGTGTCGTGCAAGGCTTTGCGTTCCAGCCTGCAGTCCAGCGACCGCAAGCATCGTGCGCGGATGATGGAAGCCGTGCATGAGGCTGACAACCTGGCCGATCATTTTGGCCAGCCGGGCGAACGTGTGGGCGTGCTGGTGACGACCGACCTGTTTGACGAAGAACGTGGCGAGGCCCGTTATCAGGCGCTGATGGGCAAGGCTGCGGTGCTGGATGTGCGCGTCATTCCGTTAGAGGATATCCGCTGGGACAAGCTTGTGGGCGTCATGGAGTACCTGATGGACCACTAGACCAGTGTGGTTTTGATTGAATCAATCAAAAACCATAAAACTGATCGAGTCCAAAGTACTGAAACAAGATGGGTTCAAGTGAACCCATAAACCTGATCTGACCTATCAAATCTGCTGCCAATCAGAACTACACAAAGAAAAAACAGGAAAAATCATGAAAGCGATCAAGTTTCACAAACCGGGTGGCCCGGAAGTCATGCAGTATGAAGAGTTCAACCTGGAGGCGCCTGAGGCGGGCCACGTCAGGTTGCGCCATACTGCGATCGGTTTGAATTTCATTGATACCTACCATCGTTCGGGCGCTTATCCGGTGCCGCTGCCCAGTGGCATCGGGCTGGAAGCAGCCGGTGTCGTTGAAGCGGTCGGAGCCGGAGTGAACCACCTGAAGGAAGGCGACCGGGTGGCCTACGGGGCCGGCCCCAGAGGTG
>JABDRA010000367.1 GCA_013041995.1 Anderseniella sp.
CCTTTATAGCCGCCCGATGGTGCCATGGTGACAGCCTGGCCGGGATCCGTAGTCGGATTGCCGTCGGCATCCAGCGCCCATCCCAGTGGAATTTCATCGCCGCGCGCGGCATGACGCATTACCTCCGACTTTGCCACAACTGACGATGACTGATCTATAACGTAGCCAACCCCGCCCTTGCCGTCAGGGGCTGCCATGGAAACCGGGTTTGTGCCGATAACCGCCTTGATGCCGCCCGGCGGCGCAATCGACGCAGGGGCATTGGTGAACCCCATTGCCAGTAGACCTTCGCGCGCCAGGCGCTCGGTATGACCGCCCAATCTGCCGCAATTGTAGGAATTGGTGATGGAAAGCCCGGCAATGCCGTATTTTTTCGCCGCCGAAATGATTTTTACAAACCCTTTTTCAATTGCCGGATGGGCAAATCCGGAACCGGCATCTGCTCGATAGGCCACTGCAGACAACCGGGTGATGACCGGTTTGATCACGCCGTCAACCTTGCCGCATCTGAGATGCGAGCAGTAGACCGGCAACCAGAAAAACCCATGGCTCGGCATGCCGACAAGTTCACTATCAATGACAGCGTCGGCAAGATATCGGACATTGGCGCGCGCGGCACCGGATTTGGTCAGTGCCCGAAGTGCCAGTCTGCGGGTTTTTTCAATTTCCAGAGTAGTCGTGGTCTTTTTCACTGGTTAAGCTTCCTTGCGGCAAATCAGATAGGCGTGCACATAGTCCATCGCATGACCTTCAGGTGCGTCTGCAACGCAGGCCTGATAGCGCCCGTAGAATTCATCCATGATGGCTTCGCGTTCAGCCTGGTCGCGGTCTGCGTCAAGCCCGCCCAGGAACGTGGCTTCCGACCATGATCTGAGCGTTGGCAGATACTCCGTTGCAAACCGGGTTGCATCCTTGTGGTTTTCGGTAAAGTCCTGCTCAAACGGACAGCGAACCACACGAGTCTCGACATGCTCCAGTCTCAGCCCTGCCTTGTAGACCGGGCTGTTATCGTCATTCAGCGGCGCGGTAAACTCTTCAACCGTGCGGTAATGCTGCGGGAAATTGGTTTTCAGATACTCATCCCGCGAGATCACGCCGTCATCAGCCAGTTCGTTCCAGAACCTGTTGAAGGTGTCGAACATGCTGACACCGCCGGTATCGCCAAGATAGCGGCCTTCCTCGTCAATGCCGAAATTGAACAGACACAGCCGACCTCCAGGTTTCAGTTCACGAGTACGTTGCAGAAGCATGGTTTCCCAGTCGATCGCACCCTGTCTGGTGAATGCATCGCGTTCCGCACCGGTCGCCCCCACCATATGCACATGGTCGGTAATGTTGCAGGGCGTTGAGGAAATATAGTGAGACGCCGTTGCCGAAAATCCGAGATCGAGCGTCTGTGCCGGAAAAATGTTCTGATGGAAGGAGGTGCCGGAGGCAAACACATAAAGATCATCGATTTCCGGGTAATAGCTCTTTGTGTCGGTTTGCCCGTGGATCATGCGAAAGACCTGGGCGAAGTCATTACGCGGCAGATCGGTGTAGATCATTTCAATGGGGCGCGAAGGTACCCGGGTGCGCACATCGGCAAAAACCCGCCGCCAGAGATCAACAGATGTGCCTCCGTCTGCGGCTCCCATGTCGGTGGCGCGAAAAATGCTGCCATCATCTGCCGGATCCATGCGCGCAATGGCTTCCAGAACCAGATTGGCCGCCTTGTCCATGACATGCTTGGCGCCAATGGTGGCTTTCGAGTAGTAGCCATCGCCTTTCATGGCCATGAAACCGGCGGTTCCCGGTGCCTTGTTCATGTTCGACTCCCTGTTTTTCAATTCACGTCTCAAAAGCAGACTAGAGCAACATGGGTTCAAGTGAACCCATAAAGTTGCTCTAACACTTTGAAAGCGATCAGGTTTATGATTATTCGCTAATTCAACAAAAAATCATCCTGATCTAGAGCAAGCTTGTGGCGTAGGTCACCAAAGAAAAAACGCCCTCCCGATAAATCGGGAGGGCGCTGATATTCAGTTATGCAATCGAAACAATCAGGCTTCGACGGCGTACTCATCACAGAAGAAGTAACGGGTCGGGTGAATGGCGAAGCCCTTCACCCGCTTGTCCATCGGAATGAACAGTTTGCGCCATAGTGGCTGAACAATCGGTCCGTCTTCCTGCATGATGGTTTCAAGCTTGCCGACCAGTTCGGTGCGCGCGGCAACATCCAGCGTACCTTCTGCCTGGGTCAGGATACTATCAAACTCCGCATTGGAATAATTGGATTCATTCCACGGCACGCCCGTGCGGTAGGCAAGGCTAAGCACCATGAAACCAAGCGGCCTGTGCGCCCATGAGGTAAAGCCGAACGGCACCTTGTCCCAGACATCCCAGAACTTGGCGGACGGCAGCACATTCATCTTGACGCGAATACCGGCGTCCTTCCACTGCTCAACACATGCCTCGACCACGGCCAGTTCCCAGGCAGGATCAGGCTTGCAGGTGATTTCCGCGTCAATGCCATCGGGATGACCTGCTTCTGCCAGCAGTTTCTTGGCAGCTTCCACATCACGAGCCATTTCCGGCAGTTTCTTGTAATCCGGATGGATTGGGCAAACATGGTGGTGCTCCGCAGTTGTACCCAGTTCACCAACCGCGATTTCAGTGGTCTTGCCCACATCGGATGCCAAACGCATGGCCTTGCGAACCTTTGGATCGTCAAATGGCTTTTTATCAATCTGCACGCGCACAATTCCGGTAGATGCCGTTGTCGTGTCGTACATGTCAATGTGATCCATGGCCTTGAACAGGTCGAACTGCTCAACATTGCCTTCATAGACACCGTGTACCTGCTTGGATTGAACCGCGGCTGCAGAGGCTGCCGTGTTGTCACCAAGATCAACGAACTCCACCATGTCCAGATGGGCTTTCGAATTCGGGCGTTTTTTGAGAACCGCCTTGCGGCCCACTTCGAATTCCACGAGTTCAAAGTCACCGTGGCCATTGGAGCCAATGCCGAACTTACCTTCTTCTGCCGGATCAAGGATCGCCAGTGGATAGTGGAACAAATGTTCCGGTACCGCGACCTGAGCTTCTTTCAGATTCAGGACGAGCGTTTTGTCGTCTTTGACTTCAATGGCGTTGGCATCCCAGATCTCGGTCGTCATGACCGCTTCGCCCTTGTCGTCCTTCTTGCCGGAGTCGATCTCGTTGAGCATATAGCCCTTCATCAGACCCACGACAGACGAACCGGTCGCCGGATCAAGGCAATGCTTGATATTCCAGGCGAGTTGCTCGGCAGTCATCTTACCGCCCTTGAACCATTCAATCGAGTCATCGACGGTGAAGGTCCAGGTTTTCAGATCGTCGGATGCAGACCATGAGGCCAGGTCCGGACGGGTAACATTGTCAACACCGGTCCGGGTAATATAGCGCACCATCTGGCGGGTGATGTTGGAGTCATAAATCCACGAGAACGTGTGCGGACTGTTGATCTTCGGCACCCGCATGCCGATTTTCAAGGTGCCGCCCTTCGGCATTTCAGCTGCGCGCGCTGGTGATGCGATTGGCTGACCGGTAATTTTGCCAGCCCACATGTAGGCAGCACCAGCAGACATGCCCAGCAGTGTCGAGTATCGAATAAATTCACGACGATCGATAAGCTTGTCAGCAAGCTGCTGTTTCAGCTTTGGAATCCAGATGTTTTCTCTATCAGACATAATAAGGCTACTCCTCCCGAGGTTACACAAGGCAAATGAACGCCGTCACAATGGCATGTCATCGCACTAGACTACAGCCTATCATCCGGACCTCCGGACGCAAGACCGTAAACCGGAATTGCCTGCCATCCAGTGGCAGATGCTTCCTTCACAAATCATGGCAGGTCGGTGCCGCGTGTCGCTCCACCCGTAAGCGACACTTGCATGTCGAATAAAGACACAATCGGCGCTTTGCATGTCTCGTGCGGGACTGAACTGCAATCCTCAGACTACGGCAGCTAAGACACACTGTCAGGCAGGACCGCCTTGCGCTGTTCCATAAAGGCGACGAGTTGCTCGTCAATTGCCTGATCAAGATCAGGTGCGACATAAGTATTGAGCTGTTTTGTCCAGATCGCATTTGCACGCTGGGCAGCATCCTGCGAGCCATCGGCCAGCCATTGTTCGAACGAATTGTTGTCGGCAATACCGGACCGCCAGAATGCATCTTCAAAATTGCGCTGGGTATGGGCACAACCGAGATAGTGGCTGCCCGGCCCTACCTCTGCAATGGCATCCATGGCCTGACCGTTCTCGCTCAGATCAATACCGCCGGCAAAGCGCTGCATCATCGAAAGCTGATCACAATCGATGATGAATTTCTCATAGCTGGAAACCAGTCCGCCTTCCATCCACCCGGCTGCGTGAAGCATGAAATTGACACCGGCAAGCACGCCGGGGAATACCGTGTTGGAGCTTTCATGAGCCGCCTGGGCGTCAGGCAGTTTCGATGCACACAATGAGCCGCCGGACCGGAACGGCACCCCCATCCGGCGCGCCAGTTGAGCAGCACCGAACAGCACATGTGCGGGCTCTGGCGTTCCGAATGTCGGCGCACCGGACTGCATGGACATCGATGACGCAAACGTACCGAAAACAACCGGCGCGCCAGGACGGCACAGTTGCGAAAACGCTATGCCCACCGACGCTTCAGCCAGAACCTGGGTCAGCGTGCCGATTACCGTGACCGGCGACATCGCGCCGGCCAGAATGAACGGCGACACGACACAAGCCTGCCCGGCCCGTGCATATACTTTCAGCGCACCTACCATGGTGTCATCAAACACCATCGGCGAATTGGCATTGATCAGGTTTATAAGCACGCAATTATTGTCGACGAAATCATCGCCAAAAACCATTTTGGCCATGGCAACGCTGTCCTCGGCACGTTCCGGCGCGGTTACCGAGCCCATGAACGGTTTGTCGGAATAGCGAATGTGACTATACACCATGTCGAGATGGCGCTTGGCGACGGGAATGTCCACCGGCTCACACACCGTGCCACCGGAATGATGCATAGCCGGGGCCGTGTAGGCCAGTTTCACAAAATTCCTGAAGTCCTCAATGGTTGCGTAGCGGCGACCACCGTTCAGGTCATGCACGAACGGCGGACCATATACAGGTGCGAACACGGTGTTGTTGCCACCAATCTCCACATTGCGAGCCGGATTACGGGCATGCTGGGTAAACTGAGACGGTGCCGTCTTTATCAGTGAGCGCACCAGGCCTTTCGGAAACCGGACCCGCTCTGCCCTGACATCGGCTCCCGCCGCCTTCCACATCTCCAGTGCTTCGGCATCATCGCGAAAATCGATACCGATTTCCTGCAACACCGTCTCACAATTGGCCTCGATCAGGGACAGGCCTTCCTCGCCGAGAACTTCGTAAAGTGGAATCTGGCGCTTGATGTAGCTGAATGCCTGAATGCCGCCGCCAAGTCGCGCTGCACGGCGGCCTTCAGCACCACCACCTACCCTGCGGCTGCGGCGTGCTGGAGAGGCATCAGACGGCGCATCAGTTTCTGTAGACATTACGGATTTTCCACCTGTTGAGTAAAGCTAACCATGTTGTTAGGCCCTTTACCAGCAGGCTTCTTCCGGTGATGCGTCCAGAAATGGTCAATTAGCGACCACGACCAACCATGTGTCGAATGATCTGGATCAATCCCCTTGTCGGGCAGCCATGGCATCTCTAGAATTGTTAATTCGCCATTTTGGCCATAACAGGAAGGACATTTGCAATGTTCAAGAAAATACTTGTACCGGTTGATCTCTCGCACAACGAGCTGGGTGAACAAATGATCAAACTGGCGAAAGAGATTGGTGGCGATTCCGCAGAGATCGTACTTACCCATGTTGTTCACGACATACCCGCATATGCGGCGGTCGAAATTTCCGGCGAACTGCTGGACAAGACCCATAAATGGGCCAAGGCTGAACTGGAACAACTGGCAAAAGACAACGGCGTCACCAGCGCGGCGGATCTGCGGCACGGGTCGGCAGGTACTGCAATTCTGGAAGCAGCGGCAGAACATGGCGTAGATCTGGTCATCATCGGCTCTCACAAACCCGGCGTTGCCGACTATTTCCTTGGATCAACAGCGGGTCGCGTGGTGCGCCACGCCCAGTGCCCGGTC
>JABDRA010000369.1 GCA_013041995.1 Anderseniella sp.
GTGTCATTCTGCGCACGCTGACCTGGCAAACCCTGAAAGAGGCAGTCACGCAATCCATGGTGACGACCGTCACCATCCTTTTAATCGTTGCGGGTGCCAAAGTATTCGGCAAGGCCATATCGCTGTATCGTATTCCGCAGGACGTCTCGTTCTTCATCTCCCAGAACTTCTCCGAAGCCTGGCTGTTCATCCTGGTTGTGGGCGCGGTTCTGGTATTGATGGGCCTGTTCCTGGAAGCGCTGTCGATGATGCTGATCATGGTGCCGGTGCTTGCACCATCGCTCCTCGGCCTCGGCATAGACCCGATCTGGTTCGGTGTGTTCTTCGTGATCATGATCGAGTGCGCCCTGATCACGCCGCCGGTGGGCCTGAACCTTTATGTGATACAAGCCGTCGGCAAGGCCTCCATGCAGGAAGTGGCGAAGGGCGTGTGGCCGTTCCTGGCCCTGATGCTGCTCACCGTGTTCCTGATCTACGAGTTCCCCGATCTCGCCCTGCACATTCCGTTCAAACTTTGAGGGTTGCCAATGACCAAGAATTCACCCGCCGCCCGACTTAAAGAACTGCTGGCTGAGGATACCTGCCATGTGATGCCGTGCTGCTGGGATGCGCTGAGCGCCAAGATGATCGGTGATGCGGGGTTCGGATTTACCTTCATGTCGGGCTTTGCCGTGTCGGCTTCGCGCATCGGCGCGCCCGATACGGGGTTGATCTCGTTTGGCGAGATGCTGGACCAGGGCCGCAATATCTGTGCCGCAACCGATATTCCGGTGATCGGCGACGGCGATACCGGGTATGGCAATGCGCTCAATGTACGTCGCACGGTTGAGCAGTATGCGCGGGCAGGATTTGGCGCCGTCATGATCGAGGACCAGGTGTCGCCCAAAAGGTGCGGCCACACCAAGGGCAAGCTGGTTGTCGACCGCGACGAGGCCTTCAACCGGATCAGGGCTGCGGTGGACGCGCGCGAGGCAGGCGCCGACATCATGATACTGGCACGCACAGACGCCCGTCACGGGCATGGCCTCGATGAAGCCATTGACCGGGCCAAGGGGTTTTCAGATCTGGGCGCGGATATCCTGTTTGTCGAAGCCCCCCAGTCCGAAGACGAAATGGCTCGGCTGACCGGTGAAGCGCCGGGCATTCACATGGCCAACCTGGTGGAGGGTGGCGCGACACCGATACTGCATCCCGACCGCCTGCATGAGCTGGGCTATAATTTCGCGGCCTACCCGCTGACACTGATGTCGGCGGCCATGAAAGCCATCCAGGCATCACTTGCGGACATGGCGCAGCGCAAACACCCCGCCGACCGCTTGCTGGACTTTGCCGACCTGCGCAAGGCGGTCGGCTTCGATGCCTATTACGAAGCGGAAAAATCCTATTCAGATAATCGGGGCTGACCAGGCTCCGCAATCAGGCGGTACAATTGTTCAGGACTATGCCTAACTGGTCCTGGCCCGCCATTCGGCCAGCCGATATATTGCCTTTGGCGCAGCCGGTGCCGGCTTTTCCAGCGCAGATCGAGCATTGCGTTCATTCACGGTTTTGCAGGGCAGGACGCAAGCGCCTGCTGCAGGCGCAGCATCGGCGCTCCGGAGCTCGAATTGTCGCTTGATGTGGTCAGGCAGTCGACGGCCTCGACGCCGGAATATCCCGGACGCACCAGCTTGAACAGCGCCTGGCCTGATGCGCAGTAGGGTGAGGCCATCGACGTTCCGCTCATGGTGCCGTATGCATTGGTCGATATCTGCTTTTGCGGGTCAAAGACCACGGCGCTGAAAATATTGACGCCCGGGCAGGAAATGTGACCGCCGGTATTTGAGAACGGTGCCCGGTTGCCATCCTGGTCATGCGCCTCGACAATCACGCCATTGGCCGCGATGTTCTTCTCCCTGGCGGTTATTGCTGCCCAGTTGAACGGGCTGGCGAACTTGGCACCGATCGGTGTGACAAGGCCGGAGCTGTCATTGCCGGCAGCTGAAAAAATCACCCGTCCGTTCTGGTTGGCAAGTTCAAGCAGCGGAACCAGAAAGGCCCCTTGAGAAGCGACCAGCGTGCGCCATTGGGCAGACTCCGGCAGATCGGGATTGATGCCAAAATTGCTCCGCCAGTTGTACCCCAGGCTGACATTGAAAGTGCCGACGTCATCTTGCGAGTCGACGAATTTCTCCAATGTTGCCAGGACCTGACTGAACAGTACCAGGAAATCCAGAACCTGGCCGCCTTCGACACTGTCAAAGAATACATCGCCGGACCGCGCACGTACCAGGCAATGCGGCAGCACGCCTTTGATACCCACCTGATTGTCGTGGCGTCCGCAGGCAATCGCAGCGACATGATTACCGTGGTCGTCGACGTCGGTATCGGGCAAAAATCCGAGAAACACGATATCTTCATACCGGGCAAAACCGACATCCATGACACCAAACAACACGCCATCCTGCGCACCCGGCAGTGACCAGAGCTGATCGGCCTGAATGTCTGTGACGCCCCAGTCAACCACTTCGGTCGGCGCTGCTGGATCGGACAGGACAACGTCACTCGGGGTCAGCAGGTTGGTGATCTGAATGCCTGTTGAACCGTGGCTGGTCTGATCGCGAAGAACCAGATCCGGTGTCGCGTTTCGGATGCGCGGATCAGCCTTGAAATCCTTGATCACCGTGACGAGCCCGCGCAACAATGCGTCATTGGCGTTATTGTCGGTCAATTTGGGTTTGAAATAGGCGCTGAGATCACCTTCCGCCTGGATTGCGCCGATCTTGGGATAAGTACGCACGACTACCAGCTTGCGCTCAGCCAGAAAGGCCGCGATCTGCTGTTCTGAAACGTCCTTTTTGAACTGAAGAATGATCGTATTGGGTGCAACGAACGGTACTTCAGCGCGCCCTTGTGCATTGAACTTCAACTGTTCCTTTTGATTTTCGGGAACCTGGTCTGACTTGACGCTGAACTGGCGGAACTTCTGCTCACGTATGTTGAATTTCTGAACCCTGGCCTTGCTGGACGCTGTACTTGCAGCGCTGGCACGTGCGGGAAGTTTTCTCACTGCCTGCTCTGTGTTCTGCGACGGCAAGCGGGTATCATGTTGCGCCTGTTGGGTTTGTGCCTGCGCCACGGGGTGATACAGGCCGGCGATCAATGTGGTGGCCAGAATGTGTTTTATGAACATGTCTTGCTCCTTCATTCGTCAATCGGATTGTTTGGCAGGTGGGACACAAGGCCCACCCGGGTTCGAGGCAACTGATGCAGTCTGTTCCCTGCCAACCGCGAGCTAAAGCGTGTTGCGGTTTTTGTGATTCAAGATTCCCAAATCACTTGAGTTCTGATTCTCTTTCCTTCTGGAAGGAGAATTGTGATGGGCAAAGCACATCCGATTGAGTTGCGTGAGCGTGTGAT
>JABDRA010000370.1 GCA_013041995.1 Anderseniella sp.
GGCGCCGCCATCTTCATGCAGGATGTCCTGCATCTCCGAATACATTTCTGCCCGCTTGGCCTCGTCGCGCTCGCCCCGCGCTTCAACCAGCAGCTCATTGAACCGATCATTCTTCCAGAATGTGCCATTCCAGGCGGCCTCGGCTGCATAAGCGGTGGTGAATAACATGTCGGCGGTCGGACGACCAGTCCAAAATGAGAAGCACCACGGTTTGTTCCTCCAGACGTTTGACCAGTAGCCATCGGATGCTTCGCGAACCACTTTTATGTCAATACCGGTTTCCCTGGCGTGTTCGGCAATCAGCACGGCCGCGTCCACCGCGCCAGGGAAGGCGGCGTCCGACGTGGACAGCTCAACCTTGAGATTGTCAAGGCCGGCCTTCTTAAGGTGAAACTTCACCTTATCCGGATCGAACTCGTGTTTCGGATCAGGATCCTTGGCAAACTTGATCGACGGTGCCAGTGGATTGTCATTGCCCGGCGTCCCGTATCCCCACAGCACCTTTTTCACAAGGTCGTCGCGCTTGAAACAATGCTTCAAAGCAAGCCGCACATCCTTGTTGTCGAACGGCGCAATTGTTGTGTTCATCGGAGCCACATAGTGGCCAAACCCAGTTACCTGATCTATTTCAAGGGCAGGATTGCGCTTCAGCAGCGCAAGCGTTTTCAGGTCCGGTCGGTCGATGTAGTGAACATCGCCTGAACCGAGCGCATTCTGCCTGGCAACAACGTCTGCAATAGTCAGAAGCTCGACAGAGTCAAAGTAGACATCCCCGTGGTAGTTCTCGTTGCGTTTTCCCGCATAGCGCACACCCGGTTCAAACGCTTCCCGTTTGAACGGGCCTGTGCCAATGCCCGACTGCGGATCCACCTTGCCGTCACTGGCTGGCATTATCGGCAGGTGATAATCGGACACGACATAGGGGAAGTCGGTCAAGCCCGAATTCAACTCAAATACAACCTTGTCCTTGCCGTCGGTTTTTACGTCCTTGATGTTCTCCAGGATGGATTTGGCACCGGACTTGCTGCCCTTGCCACGGTGATGGTTGATCGAGGCGACAACATCGTCTGAATCCAGCGACTTGCCATTGTGGAATTCTACGCCTTTTCGGAGGTTGAACGCCCAACGGTCAGACTCTTCCGACGACTCCCAGCTTTCCGCGAGGCCTGGCGCAACATCGTTCTTGGTGTCAATTTCAACCAGATAGTCAAACGCAATGTAGCCGACATTGGCAATCATGCCGTTTCCCCATGTGGCCGGGTCGAGCGTATCGGTCGTCTCACCGTGACCAACACCAGCCTTGAAGTGCCCATCCTTTTTGGGCGTGGCGCGTGCCGTTGCATCAAACAGGTTTTCGCCAGCAGCCGCGGTCATGCCGGCGGCCAGCGACAATTGAGCAAAGTCCCGCCGGCTCATCTTGCCGTGCGACACAAGGGTTTTCATTCTCTCAAGCGATATCGTCATTTTTTTCCTCACATGGCTTCAGACCAAACGTTCGGAAATCGACGTGTTTGACAGTACAGCATGGCATCAGCCGTCGGGGCAAGCTGACCGATGATTTAAAATGATGCAACGCAGAGACAGGCCTCACCTAACCCACTAGGAACCACTCTTCTCACGGCCATCGCGCAATTGCCTCATAACCCCGGACAACCCGGTGTCTGTTTCCAGCGCGGCCTCAACCCCGACGCAACACGAACTGAGTTCGCGCGCCGCTGCCATTTTTTCGATTGGAAATTCGACCCGGCCAATATCGCGCCGATCCCGGGTAGGTGGATATTTCTTGGTTGTCATGGTGCCTGTTCCTTTTAAATCTACTGCTCTGCCACTTGTGAGGCAATTTCTTGCAAGTTCACGATCGCCCAATATAACATTTCCAAATTCTGAGAGAATATCGTAAATTTGGTAGGTTCTTTATCGAATTATGGAATAAAAATGGATCGATTTGGCGCTATGCGCGTGTTTGTCGCCGTGGTGGAGGCACAGGGTTTTTCGGCGGCATCGCGATCATTGGGCATGCCTGTCCCCACTGTCTGTCGAAAGATCGCGGAGCTTGAGAGCCAGATCGGCGCACAGCTTCTCATCCGCACAACGCGAAAGATTTCGGTCACCGGTGCCGGACATGATTATTACGATGATGCCAAGCGCATTCTCGAAGAGATCGACAACGCCGAACGCCGGGCATCGGGAGAGTACCAACGCGCTTCAGGGTTGTTGACAATCACTGCACCATCGATGTTCGGCCGGCTTCACATGTTGCCCATAGTCAGTGATTTTATGCGCCTGCACGACAACATTGACGCCCGGCTACTACTGACGAACCACATCCTGGATTTACCCGACGGGCATATTGATCTTGGTGTCAGGATTGGCGAAGTATCAACCAGCTCCATGAATGTTGAAAAGCTAGGAACCGTCAGGCAGGTCGTCTGTGCAAGTCGGCAATATCTATCGGAAAAAGGTATTCCTTCCGCATTAAGTGACATCACAAAGCATCAATGCATTACATTTTCCCGGTCGGGTGAACATGTTCCGTGGACCTTTGCAGGTCCTTCCCGCAATTTGCGTGAGATCAATGTTCACTCAAAACTGGTGGTGAACATTGCTGAAGCCGCCATGGATGCAGTACTACGAGACGGAGGCCTCACTCAATTATATTCTTATCAGGTTGCATCCGGTGTTGCGTCGGGTGATTTGCAGATCGTGCTTGACGAGTTTGAAATTGATCCCAAGGGGGTCACATTTAATTTTCCGCAGACTCGACGCATTCCGCAAAAGTTGAACGCATTTTTGGAGTTTGCCACACCTGTTATTCGGCAAAGTTTGGTGCAAAGTGCTGAGAAATGCCGGATCTAAATAGCGCTCGAGCTTCAACTCCGACGGCTTTGAGAGCCCTGCACTCGCGCCCCATCATATGCGGCCGCTATCTTGCTGTATTAGCCAAAACGTCTTCGATCACGCTCATGACCTCTTCCGATTTCTGTGGATCCAGCGCATAGGAATGAGGTTCTGCAAACCGGCCGGCATCGTTGTCGAAGTACTTGCCGGACGCGGTCGCGAATTCATCTGACAGCGCTGCGCGGTCAAGAATGTCCGCACCGATGCTCAGATCATTGCCAGCGACACCGAAACCTTGCTTGACCATCTTGCTGGCCAGCAGCGAGCCCGGATTGACAGCCACCACGACCGGGCCGTCCGGCAGTTTTTTCGCCAGCTCGCGCGACCATATGGTGATTGCAAGCTTGCTTTGCGCATAGGCATCCATGTCGGCGAGCCGGACCTGTCCGGCGAGCGCTTTCAGATTGACTGGCGCCTGTGCTGCTGACGACAGGTTAATGATACGCCCGGACGGGCCCATCGCCGGCAACAAGCTCAATGTCAGCGCGTAGGGCGCCAGCGTATTGACCACAAACCGGACATCAAGCCCGTCAGCAGTGATCGGATCAGGCGTTTTGAAGACGCCCGCATTGTTGATCAGCACATCGATTTTCTGGTGTTCCGCGATCACTGATTTTGCCAGATCTCCCACATCCGCCATTTTCGACAAGTCGGCGACGTAGCCGTCCACATCGCCACCAAGCATCTTCTTTGCCGCATCCAGTTTCACCGGATTGCGTCCGTGCAAAATGATGGTGTGCCCTTTCGCCGACAACTTCCTGGCTGTTTCAAGCCCGATGCCATCGGTCGATCCCGTAATTAGAATGAGCTTCTGCATGCGTCGACTCCTCAGGCCGTAAAGTCCGGCGGAATACCTGCTGCCGGACATTTCATTTTTGTTTCAACATCTGCCTGATCTACAGGCCCACACCCTAGTACCCGAGGGCACACCCGTCCTTGCGCGGGTCGGACCCGCCGATCAACACTCCCTCTTCCCAGTCAATCCAGATGGCTTGTGAGCCGCCGATCGGCTTTGCCGGGCGCACCAGCTTGTGGCCCTTGGCTTCCAGGCCGGCCAGGACGTCTGCCGGAATGGTACCTTCAACTTCAACTTCGCCGGTAAACGGGTCGGGGAAGAAGCGCGGCGCATCTTGGGCTTCCTGCACATCAAGGCCATGGTCACACAGGCGGGTGAGAAACTGCATATGGCCGAAGGCCTGGTACTCGCCGCCCATGACGCCATAGGGCATCACCACCCGGCCGCCTCTGGCCACCATGCCGGGAATGATCGTATGCAGCGGGCGCTTGCCTGGTGCGATGCAGTTGGGATGGGTTGGATCAAGCACGAAACCCTGGCCGCGATTGTGCAGCATGACGCCGGATTTCGGCGCCATAATCCCGGACCCGAAGTTATGGAACAGCGTGTTGATGAAGCTGCACGCATTGCGATCCTTGTCGACCACGGAAATGTAGACGGTCGACTTGTGCTGCGGACCGGAAAATTCCGGCAGTGGATCAAGCGCATGGGCATCATTGATGGCAGCCCGGGTTTCGGCAGCATGTTCTTCAGACAGGAACCAGTCCACCGGCACGTGCGACTGGCCCGGGTCTGCCAGGTACAGATTGCGATCCCGGTAGGCAAGCCTGCCCGCCTCGATCTCTTGATGCACCCGCTCCAGCGTGATCGGACCGTCTTCGCCTGCCTCAATGCCGCTCATCACATTGAGCAGCATCAGTGCGATTACGCCCTGCCCGTTGGGCGGGCACTGGTAAACCGTGTTACCGCGAAACTCAGTGCTGATCGGCGTGACATACTCGCCCTTCATGCCGGCAAAGTCGTCCAGCGTATGCAGCCCGCCCTTGGACTGCAGATGGCTGACAATATCTTCGGCCACATGTCCGGTATAGAACCCGTCACGCCCTGCCTCGCCGATAAACTGCAGCGTGTCGGCAAGTGCCGGTTGTTTGTGCAACTGACCATGCGCATAAGGCTCGCCATCTTCGCGCAGGAAGACTTTTGCGGCGTTTTCATCATGGCGCAGATGCTCACGCTGGCTGGCGAAGTCTACGGCGACCCGCGAGGAGATCGGATATCCGTTGCGGGCAAAATCAATGGCCGGTGCCAGCAGGTCGGCCAGTGGCCTGCTGCCATGGTCTCGCACCAGTGTATCCCAGGCATCTATTGCACCTGGAATAGTAACAGAGTGTGGGCTTTGCTGTTCAATCTCGGTGATGCCGTTATCGGCGTACCATTGCGCGGTGGCAGCGCCCGGCGCCCGGCCGGAGCCGTTATAGGCGACAATATCGGGCGATCCCTTCGGCGCATACAGACAGAAACAGTCCCCGCCAATACCTGTTGATTCCGGTTCAACCACACACTGCACGGCACACGCTGCAACCGCTGCATCAAGCGCATTGCCGCCATCCTGCAGAACCCGCAACGCAGCTTGCGTCGACAGCGGATGCGATGTCGCCGCCATGCCGTTTGTTGACAGTACCGGCGAACGGCCGGGTTGTTCGAGATCTCTCATCTGGCATATGCCTTCTAATGCATGGAACTTGCTGGTGCCTTCAGGTGCCGACCACCAGCGGCGATGTCAACCGCTGCAGGGTTGCCAGCGCGCTCAGTGCCGTGATTTTTCCGGTGGGTGGGTTTTCCTCGGTGGGAATATTTCGAATTGTCATGGTGAAGTCGGATGAATCCGATTTTGCCGTAATCGTATGGGTGTTGTGCTGCACAGTCGGATCGGCCCAGATTTCAACCATGGTGCGGTCCGGTCCGATACCGGCAAGGCCAAGCGCTGCGGCCACATTCACATTGGCCGGAAATCCCCTGGCCGCTTCGCGTGCTGTGCCTGAAAACACCTTCAAGGGTTCGTTGACTCTATCCAGGTCAACGCCGATTGCGGTGATATGCGGCGCGCCTTTCAGCCCGCGCGGCGGTTTGCGCGTTACCATGGTGATACTGGTGACATTGCCCTGGGCAATCGCCTTGACTGCATCAAGCCCGATCAGCGCACCGGTCGGCACCACAATTTTCGCACCGCACGCACGCGCCTGATCCACCAGTTCAGGCCGGTCCAGCAAAGCCCCTACCGACAGCGGAATGAAAATACAGCCATTGGAGATGGC
>JABDRA010000373.1 GCA_013041995.1 Anderseniella sp.
GGCGAAAATAGTCCCTGATGTCGGTTTCGGTCGAGATGCCCAGTGCGCGGGCGGAGTGGCGGGCCAGTTCGCGTATGGCATCTGTCCGGTCAGGTGAGGCGGCGGTGTGTGTGTCATCGGGCAGCACGCGTTCGGGCACATCATACAACCGTTCGAAACCATCGCGGCTGGCGGTGGTCACATCACCGGTCCAGAACAGATATTCCAGAGCGGTCTTGTTGTCGTTCCAGCCCCACCATTCGCCAGACCGGACCGCCGGTTGGCCAAAATCGCGCGGGCGCAAGGGGCCTTCAGCGCGAACCTTTTCAAGCGTGTCTGCGATAACCTGCGACTTGTTGCGGGCAAACTCCACCAGCCCCTTGTAGATGCCGGTTCCGTTGCGCGCATCGTCCATGCGCCAGCGTAGCAATGGCTGGTAGCGATAGGGCAGGATGGATGCCTCATGCGCCCAGTATTCGAAACAGCGCCGGTTTTTCGCAGCCAGCGTGTGCTTGTCCAGCACAGCCTTGTCGTAACTGCCGAGCCGCGAAAACAGGGGCAGGTAATGTGAGCGCGACAACACGTTCACACTGTCGATCTGCAACAGGTTCAGATTGTCGATGACCTTCGACAGCGCCTGCCACCGCGTGGTCTTGCCGGGCGCGGGCTGGGCGCCGGAAAATCCTTGCGCGGTCAACGCCAGACGGCGAGCTGATTTGAGACTGATGCGTTGCGGTCGCGCCATTGTCAGATACAACGCCCGCCGTCTACTTCCATGCAGACCCCGGTGATGAACGTGCTTTCGTCGGAGGCGAAGAACAGCGCTGCATTGGCCATGTCCAGCGGGGTGGACAGCCTGCCCATGGGAACTGTGGAAACGAAAGCAGAGCGCATTTCATCGGTGACTTCGCCGCCCATGAACGCTCCCAGCATCGGCGTTTCGCCGGCCACCGGACACAGTGCGTTGACGCGAATCTGGTCAGGGGCAAGTTCAACCGCCATGGCCTTGGTCATGGAGGTCACGGCGCCCTTGGATGCATTGTACCAGACAAGCCCCGGACGCGGGCGCAGGGCCGCGGTCGAAGCCGTGTTGATGATCGAGCCTGAGCCCTGTTCGCGCATGACCGGTACGACGGCCCTGGTCGCCAGGAAGATGGACTTCACGTTGACATCGAAGATGCGTTGAAACGTGTCTTCATCCACATCCAGCATGGGCTGGTTGGTTTGCGGCATGCCGGCATTGTTTACCATCACGTCTACGGTCTTGAACTGGTCAACGGTTGATGTGACCAGGTTCTTGAAGTAGCCGGAATCGGTCACATCACAATGGGTATAGATGCAGGGTGTTCCCTTGCCGGACACTTCTCGTGCAAGCGCCTCGCCGGCTTTATCGTTTATGTCGGCGATGACGGTGTTTGCACCTTCTTCGGCAAATCTGCGGATCATGCCTTCACCGAAGCCGGAGGCGCCACCGGTAACAATCACGGTCTTGTTCTTCATTCTCATTTGAGTGGTTTCTCCATAGTGACCAGATGTTCCTCAAACCCGAAGCTGTCATATATTTCACGCGCGACAGTGTTTTTTGCCAGCACGTTGATGCGAAGCCATTTTGCGTTCGCTGCACGCGCCAGCGCTTCTGCATCGCGCAGCAACGCCTTGCCAGCACCCTGGCCACGAGCTGATTTCGCGATGACCAGATCGTTGACATACGCATACTCGAAAGGCACTTCATCGCCTTCTTCGTTGGGTACCTCGGTCATTGTGGCGCAATAACCAATGGGCATGCCGTCCGAGCAGGCAATGCGGATGTGGCCAGCGTAATCCCGGCAATCCTTTTTGATGGCGTCAATATACCATCCCGCGATCTCGCCGGGTGGGATCATGCGGTCATAATAGGCTGTTTCATGACTTTGCAGTTCCCTGATCAGCTGGATCAGACAAGCCTCGTCCTGGTCTTTGTAGTCACGGATTTCCGGAGCTGTCGACATGGTCAATGTTAACTTACCATTCACTGTAAAATTCAATTCAAATTGTATTCTTCGGGCCGTAATGAGACACTGACTTCAGCGTCCAGTCCAGCATTGAAAAATGTTCGAGACGACTTCGCTGAGCTGATCGTCCTTTCTGAGGGGTAAGGGCAGTCCCGCTGACGAAAGAAGCGAAGTACGCATGACGGCAGCGTTGGTTGAGGGGCCAACGCTGCCGTTGCTTTTTCAGCCACCCGGAAATGCGGTTGTTAAGGCCGGGTCGCGGACAGGAACCTGTCTCGCGAATGCGCGCGCTTTATTCTCCACTCAAAAAACCTGAACTGCTCAATCGTGAAAAACAGCTTCCGGCGGTATGGCTTCACCGGCCTTAAGCGCGCTTGAATGACGAAACAGGGTTGAACAATACGGACAGACGATCTCACTTTCGTCACCCATGTCCAGAAACACATGCGGATGATCGAACGGCGCACTGGCACCGGTGCACTGAAACTCGTGTGCGCCGATCTCGATCACCGAAACGCCCATGTCATTGTGAAATTTCGGGGTACCGGTGCTCGCCATGTCTCTGCCTGCCTCAAGTTTTACGCGGTTCTGTAGAATTTCTTGTGTTGATGGAACTGCGTTTGGTTATAGCTGTTACTGCGGCGATAGCATAACTTGGTGTGCTGGGCCAAGCCCGTAACGCCAATCGGAGCCAGAAGTCTTTGCCAAGTTTCATGTCGGATAACGTCAATATTTCCTATGAGGTACACGGGGAAGGTGAGCCGATATTGCTGATCCACGGATTTGCCTCCAATGTGCGGATCAACTGGCAGTCCACCGGCTGGATCGATCTTCTGGCCAAAGCCGGCCGGCAGGTCATCGCGATCGACAATCGCGGGCATGGCAACAGCGACAAACCGCATGACCCGGTACGCTACACGTCTCCTGAAATGGCCCGCGATTCAAGCAGATTGGTGGCGCACCTCGGCCACGAGAAAGTGGACGTGATGGGGTATTCCATGGGCGCGCGTCTGTCTGCATTGCTGGGCATTCACCACGCTGAACAGGTGCGGTCCCTGGTGTTGGGCGGTCTGGCCGGCAACATGATCAGCGGTGTGATCGGAGCCGAGGAAATTGTTGCCGCGCTTCTGGCAACATCGCTGGCTGAGGCGCGCGGCGTACAGGGCAGGGCGTTCAGGGCATTCGCTGAGCAGACGGGTTCGGATCTTGAGGCTTTGGCTGCCTGCATGGCATCGCAAAGAAGCCTGATCAGTGAGGACGAACTGGCGCAAATCAGGGTGCCGACCCTGGTTGTGGCCGGTGATGAAGACGAACTCGCCGGCTCCGTCAACACACTGGTGGAGGCCATCCCGTTTGCCGAAGGCATTGTGCTGGCAGGCAAGGACCATATGAAAGCGGTAGGTGACAGGACTTACAAGCTCTCGGTACTGGATTTTCTGGACAGGCGGCCATGACTTCAGAACTGCGGATTGAATTTACCGGCTCCGAAAATAACCGGCTGGTGGCGGACCTGTATGGCGCCGACAACCCGCGCGGTCTGGTGCTTCTGGCCCACGGTGGCGGTCAGACCAGGCACTCGTGGGGCGGTACCGCACGCGCACTGGCGGCCCGGGGCATTACCGCTGTAACCATGGACCAGCGCGGGCATGGTGACAGCGACTGGGTTGAAAGTTCCGCGTATGATTTTAACTCATTTGCCGGTGACATGGGATGTGTGGCGACCCAGCTCAGGGACCGAACCGGGTTCAAACCGGCTATTGTGGGGGCGTCTCTCGGAGGACTGGCAGGGTTGTTTGCAGCTGGGGCTGAGACCGGTGAGGCCACGTTTGCAGCCCTTGTGCTGGTGGATATTACGCCAAAGATGAAAGTCGACGGGGTTCGCCGCATCATTGGTTTCATGTCGGAGCACTCCGAAGAGGGATTTGCCAGTGTGGAAGAGGCAGCGGACGCCATATCGGCCTATCTTCCGCATCGGCCACGGCCAACTGACCTTTCCGGCCTGTCAAAGAATCTGAGGCAGGGAGAAGACGGCCGGTTGCGCTGGCACTGGGACCCGAAGTTCATCTCGTCGCGGGCAGATGCTGCCCACCATGCGAAAGAGGTCGAAGCGCACGGTTTTCAGGCTGCCAGGCACTTGAAAATGCCGGTTTTGCTGGTGCGCGGCCGCGAAAGCGAACTGGTCGGTGAAGATGAAGTCGACGCCTTTGTCGACGCTGTTCCGCACGCAAAATTTGCCGATATTGCCGGTGCGCGCCACATGGTTGCCGGTGATCGCAACGATGTGTTCACGGATGCTTTACTGACTTTTTTTGCTGACCTGACTTGGCGTTGACACGTTTGCGTACTAAATAATGGCATCAACACCGGATTGGCTATAATGCCTGCACACGGTGAAGCCGGAGGCTTGGAAAAATGTCACCTTTGAAATCCGCAACTGCAAAACTGACAACAGTTGATCCGGTATGGACCCGAATTCGCGAAGAAGCCGAATCCGCAACACGGGCCGATACAAGCCTTGGCGGTTTTTTGTTTACGTCCGTTTTGAACCCGTCAAGCTTTGAAGAAGCACTGTGCCACCGGCTGGCGCAGCGCCTCGGCAATGCGGATATCGGAGCTGAACTGATCGTGCAGGGCTTTGAAGATGCCCTCGATGCCGACCCGGAGATCGGGGCTGCAGCGCGTGCGGACCTGTTGGCGGTGTTCGACCGCGATCCGGCATGCGACCGCTATATTGAACCGTTGTTGTACTTCAAGGGTTTTCAGGCGTTGCAGACCTACCGGATGGCGCACAGGCTGTTCAAGATGGGGCGCAAGGATTTCGCGTACTACCTGCAAAGCCGGTCTTCGATGATATTCGGTACCGATATTCATCCGACATCGCAGATCGGCCGCGGCATCATGATCGACCATGCACATTCCATCGTAATTGGTGCCACCGCTGTGGTCGAGGACAATGTCTCCATGTTGCACTCGGTAACCCTGGGCGGCACCGGCAAGGCAGGCGGTGACCGGCATCCCAAGGTTCGACATGGCTGCCTGATCGGGGCAGGCGCGTCGATATTGGGGAATATCGAGATTGGGCACTGCTCGCGTGTCGCAGCAGGTTCGGTTGTGTTGCATGACGTGCCGCCAAATCGTACCGTTGCCGGTGTGCCAGCGAAAGTCGTCGGTTATGCCGGGTGTGACGAGCCTGCACGTCGTATGGATCACAACATCTCGGTTTCCGAGACCGACAAGCCTGCCTAAAAAACACTCAGACTGCAAGGTAAGGGGTTGTTCCGAAGGTATGAACACGGTTAAACCGTGACATGACGCATGGGGGCAGCAGTTTTATGTGCTGCGCGCCTGCTGTGCACTTTCGGTTTGACGCTTCAAGAGGCCAACATGACAC
>JABDRA010000378.1 GCA_013041995.1 Anderseniella sp.
CGTCGGCAAATTCGTCGGAGTAGAACGACATCATGATCTCCAGGGCGTCTGACAGGTCGCCGTCCCTCGCGCGGGTCCAGAACGCCGGGGAGCCCAGATCGGAATAGCCTTCAAAGTTTTCAAGATCCGACGCATCGGCGTTGCGGAAGCCCATCGACCAGTCGGGAAAATTCCGGTCTGAAATCTCGCCCTGCTCCAGCACGACCTTGGTGTGGTGGCGCTTGTCGGCCTCGATCCTGGCGAAGGCTGCCAGCACCTTGTCTTTCGGTCCTTCCAGCAGCTGCATGAAATTGGCCCGGTTCTCCGACGGGGTGAACTTGTAGATCAGCAGGCCCGAAATGCCGTCTTCAGTATTGTAATCACGGCTTTTTTTCAGGATGGCGGCCAAGTCTTCCTCGCTCATCGGCCGGGTGGCCTGGCTGACATATATCAGGTGGTACATGCGTTCTATCGCTTTCATGCCTGCTTCATCAGGTGCCGGATCGCAGCTCGGTATCTTTCAATCAAAAACAGGCTTATACGCATCTGCGCTGCCTGCACAAGGCCCTGTGTAACGTGCCGCACCGCCGGGTGGATCAACCTGCAGGGGTCATCTGCCTGCCAATCGATGCCGAATCTGGTATTTCACATTATCAAATTTAATTTCAAATTGCGAAATACTATTGACTCATGCAGGCCAATTGCATTTGTATGTATCAGGTTCTTCGACAAGGTGAATTGGATTGACGAATGGCAACCGGCGTAGAAAAGGCAGTGGAGACGGCGCCTGTCGGGACAGACAGGACGGACGGTCCTGATGTTGTGCCGCCGGGCAAAATGCCTCGCACCATCCAGTCGGTCGAGCGCGCACTGGACATTCTGGAAATCCTGGCGGACGCCGATGGTGAACTGCCGCTCAACGAGCTTGCCGCCGGAGCCCACCTGAATGCATCGACCTGCCATCATCTTCTGGCCACGCTGGTCAAGCGCGGCTATGCCGGCCAGACCTCTCGCACCCGCAGTTATTTTCTCGGTCCCCGCGTCACTGACCTGTCCGACAGCCGGCTGAAACAGTTCAACCTGTCGGAAATCGCCATGCCGGAACTCAGGCGCCTGAACGACGCCACGCTTGAAAGCGTGCACCTGGCGGTTCTGCAGGGCACGTCTCTGGTAACCTTTGCCAAACTCGACTCCAAACTGCCCATCCGGGTTGGATCAGACGATGGCATGAAGGCTGATGCATCACACGCCACAGCGACCGGCAAGGCCATTCTGGCCTGGTTGCCCGAGCCTGAAATTGCCCGGGTGATCGCGCAGGGCGGACTGAAACGATTTACCGACAAGACAATTTCAACGATCTCGGAACTGATGGAAGATTTACGGCTGGTGCGCCGCAACGGCTATTCGCTCGACAATGAGGAATTCCAGGCCGGTGTGGTCTGTGTCGGCGCCGCCATCCGTGATCATGCCGGTGCGGTAGTCGGCTCGGTCAGCGGGTCCATGCCGCGCATGCGGGCTGACGGTGATCACATGGCCAAGGTCAAGCACTGTGTGCAGGACTGCGCAGCGCGGATTTCGTCGCGGTTCGGCAGCCCGGAACCGGAGCAAATTCAATACTGACAACTGAATACTGAAACCACCAGGCGCCAGCGAAAGCGCAATAATAAAACTGAATGAGGAGACCTCAAAAATGGCCATGCCAAATGATGTAAAGACCAGCACCGACTATCCGATCCCGGAAACAATGAAAGCCTGGGTGCTGGGCGACCCCGGTGACATCTCCCTGCAGGACAAACCGGTTCCGGCACCTGCCAGGGCAGAAGTGCTGGTGCGCATCGATGCGGTGGCCATTTGTGCAACAGACCTTGAAATCATCCATCATGGCCCCCCGGCACAGATCAATGGTGAACTGCCGTTCAACCAGAACTTCACACCCGGCCATGAATATATGGGAACCGTGGTCGCGCTCGGCCCCGGCGTCGACGAGTACACCATCGGCGAACGCGTGACCGTTGAAATCCACGCCGGTTGCGGCCAGTGCAAGCGCTGCCGCGAAGGCATGTACACGTCGTGCCACAATTACGGCAAGAACTATGGTGACGTGAACAAGGGCCACCGGGCCAATGGTTTCACCACCGATGGCGGTTTCTGCGAATACCAGGTCAACAACATCAACACGCTGGTGCACGTCGACGACGACATGTCGGACGAAGAGGCAACTCTTGTTGTCACCGCGGGCACCGCCATGTACGGGCTCACCGAACTGGGCGGCCTTGTCGCCGGTGAAAGCGTAGTGGTGACCGGCCCGGGCCCCATCGGTCTGATGGGCGTGGCCGTGGCCAAGGCCATGGGTGCGCAACCGGTGATCCTCACCGGTACCCGTGACAACCGGCTTGAAATCGGCAAGCAGCTTGGTGCCGACCATGTCATCAATGTGCGCAAGGAAGATCCGGTCGAGGCAGTGCACAAGATCATGGGCGGCAAGGGTGTCGACTATGTTGTCGAGTGTTCGGCGGCACCAAATGGCATCAATGAAGCAGCGCAGATGGTCAATCGCGGTGGCCGCATCTGCCTGGCGGCGTTCCCGCATGAATCGCCGGCGGTGGATATTGCCCACCTGGTGCGCAACAATATCTACATCTTCAGCATTCGCGGCGAAGGCAAAAGCGCTACCCACCGGGCTGAGGCCTTCATGCGGCAGAAGCGTTTCGACGCCACGCTGATCCACACCCACACCTTCGACATGGGCGATCTGCCGGAAGCGCTGCGCTATGCCAAGGACCGGGTGGAAGATGCCATCAAGGTGGTTGTGAAAAACGATCACGCACAGAGCCAGCGCGCGGCGGCAGAGTAGGCAAATTCACAAGGCGGCGTGGTTTTCACAACTGCAAGACGTCAAGGGAGACAGATCATGAAACAATTCCTGTTTGCATCAGCACTTCTCGCCGCTGGATTATTCGCGACGGTCCCGGCAGTTTCAGCCCAAGACCTGTCGCCCAATGGAGTCAAGACGCTGGCGCCCGAAGGTGGCATCATTCCAACCGCCACCTGGGCGCTGGGCACAAGGGCAGGGGATTTTGTCTATGTCGCAGGCATGCGCGGCATTGACCCGGCCACCAACAAGCTGGTGCCGGGCAATGAGGAGCGGGTGCGCAAGGCCTTCATGAACATGAAGCTGATCGCCGAGTCCGAAGGGGCATCGTTGCGTGATGCGGTGCGGCTGGTGGTCTATGTGGTTGACATGTACCGGCATCGGCCCATCGTCAACAAGATCCAGAAGGAACTCTGGGGTGACGGGCCTTACCCGCCGCGTACCATCATTGAAGTCGACCGGCTCAATCAGGACGACATTGTGGAAATCGAAGGCACCTTTTACGCGCCGGCAAAAAAGTGACTGGCCGGAAAAGGGACACGACGGAGATATTTCATGCTGACATGTGACCAGTACCATATGCCGACAAGCCTGTCCGACGCCCTTGCCCTGTGGCAGGACGCGCCTGAGGGCACGCGGCTTGTGGCGGGTGCTACCGACATTCTGCCGTGGGCCCGGGAAGGCCGGGCAGGCGATGTGCACCTGCCGGCCATGATCGACCTGAGCCGTGTGCCTGAACTTGATGGCTATAGCGTCGAGGACGGGCGCATACGGCTGGGCGCGAATGTCGTCTACCAGCAGTTCCTGACCGACGAAAAGCTGCGCGCGCTTTTGCCGTGCATGCCCTACTGCTCGATATGGTTTGCCGATGACCAGATCCGCGAACAGGCCACGCTGGCCGGCAACATCGTCAATGCCTCACCGGCCGCGGACGGCACTCCGCCGATCCTGGCGCTGAACGGCGAGCTTGAAATTGCCCGGCTCGAGGATGGCGATATCGCTCATCGCACTATTGCGATCAATGACTTCATCAAAGGACCTGGTGCGACCGACCTCAAACCCGGTGAAATTGTCACCGCTGTTATCTGCGACACGCTGGAAGGTTACGGCGGATCGTTCCAGAAAGTTGGCCAGCGCCGTTCGCTGGTGATCTCTTCAGTGTGTGCTGTCGCCTGCGTCAAGCTGAACAAAGACGATGGTACCGTAGCCGACATCCGTCTGGCGCTCGGAGGCATCAGCCCGGTCCCGTTGCGCCTGACCAAAACAGAACAAATGCTCACCGGCAAGCGGTTGACCCGCGAGATGATTGTCGAAGCCGCCAGGCAGCCTGCTGATCTGGTCGCCTCGCGCACACGCCGCGAATACCGGCGTGTTGTGGTGCGCGGCTTCGTGGAGGCCGCGATCGAGGATGCGCTGGCTGATTGCGGTGAAGCCGTGCCAAATACTGATACCAGGGAGACAGCCAATGTCTGAACAGACCCCAACCGACCTGCAACTGGAATTCCAGATCAACGGACGCAACATGAAGCGGCGGGCCCGGCCGCACCAGCGCCTGCTGGATTTCATTCGCGACGATCTTGCCCTGACCGGTGCCAAGGAAGGCTGCGGCGCCGGTGAATGCGGCACCTGTTCGGTGTTTGTCGACGGCAAGCTGGTCAAGTCCTGCCTGATGCCGGTGGCCAAGGCGAACGGCACCAAAATCGAAACCATCGAAGGTCTGACCGGGTGGGGCGGAGACCTGACACCGGTGCAGAAGGCGTTTCACAAGACCGGTGCCAGCCAGTGCGGCTACTGCATTCCCGGCATGGTGATGGCGGCAACCTCGGCGCTGCGCGAAAATCCGAAAGCCGATATCGAGGAAATCAAGGAACGCCTGGGTGGCAATATCTGCCGCTGCACAGGCTACACAAAGATTTTCGAAGCTGTGGAAATGGCCCGCGACGTGCTGTCAGGCGAGGCCAGTGCAACAGTTCTGGAAGCAGACGGTCCCGGCAAATCCTATATCGGCAACAATGTCCGGCGGCTGGATGCACCGAGCAAGGTTGCCGGCCGGTTGCGCTATGCCGGCGACATGGTGATGCCGGGCATGCTGCACATGCAGGTGCTCAGAAGTCCGCATGCCCATGCGCTGATCAAGTCCATCGACACCAGCGCAGCTGAAAATCTGCCCGGTGTGGCGTGCGTCATTACCTGTGACGACGTGCCCGGCGAAGACGGCTTTGGTGTGTTTGTGCACGACCAGCCGATCATGGCGCGCGGCCGGGTGCGATATGTCGGCGAGGCCATTGCCGCAGTTACGGCTGACGATGTCCTGACGGCGGCGCATGCGGTATCGCTCATCAAGGTTGAATACGAACCCGTCGCAGCGGTGTTCGACGCGGAAGAGGCGATGCAGAACGGTGCGCCGGTTGTACATGACTATGCGCCCGACAATATCGTAAAGCACATTCCCATTCGTAAAGGCGACCTCGAGCAAGGGTTTGCGGAAGCCGATCTGGTGGTCGAGCAGACTTACGAGACCCAGGCTGTGGAGCACGCCTACCTGGAGCCGGAAGCAGGCATCGCCTATGTCGATCATGACGATGTGGTCACCGTGGTGTCGCCGAGCCAGAACATCACCCATCACCGTCACATGCTGGCCAAGATTATCGACAAACCGATCAACAAGGTGCGCTTCATCATGAGCCCGGTCGGTGGTGGCTTCGGCGGCAAGGAAGACATGATCTACCAGGGCATGCTGGCGCTGTCGGCAATGAAAACCGGTGCGCCTGTCCGGCTGGTTTATACGAGGGAAGAATCCATTATCTCCACGGCCAAACGTCATCCCGCACGCATCACCTATAAGATGGGGCTCAAGAACGATGGCCGCATCACCGCAGTGTCGTTCAGGATGATCTGCGACGGCGGTGCCTATGGACTGTCTACAGAAGGCGTCATGCGAAAGGCGGCCATCCTGTCGTGCGGTCCGTACAATGTGCCCAATGTCGAGATCGATGTGTATGGCGTTTACACCCACAATACACCGTCCGGGGCGTTCCGCACCTTCGGGGCGATGCAATCACAGTTCGCAACGGAATCCCACATGGATATCTGCGCGGAAAAACTCGGTCTCGACCCGTTTGAGATCCGGCGCATCAACATGATGCACGACGGTGCGGTGACCCACACGCAACAAACACTGGGATCTGTTTCGATGGGCCGGGTTCTGGACGCGGCTGAAAAGGCGTGCCGCTGGGACGCCGGGCCGGTCGGCATGCGCGGCCAGGAGCGCACTGATCTGAGCGGTGATGATACGCGTCCGCCCTGTACGCTGGGAGCACGTTTCCGCAAAACCGGCGATGATGATCGCCAGGAGGTGGCATGATGGAACGTAAAGTTCGCGGTCGCGGCATGGCGGCAAGCTGGTACGGCATTGCCCGAACTGCAACAATTGACCGGGCCGGTGCCTGGGCAGAGATTGATGACGGCGGTACCGGAAAAATCGTCACCGGCGTCACTGAAATCGGTGAAGGTATCCTGACCCTGCTTGCCCAGGTGGCGGCAGAGGAAATGGGCGTCAAGCCGGAAGACATCACCATCGGCGACAATGATACGGCTCGCTCGCCTGAAGCCGCCCATGCCGGTGCCACCCGGCAGACCTATATGATCGGCAATTCGGTTGCACTGGCGTGCCGGGATGCGCGCGCCAAGCTGGACAAGGAACTGGCCGATCACTGGGACGTGGACGCTGACACTATTGAAGCTTTTGACGGCGAGATCTGGTCGAAAGACACAAACCTCAAAATGTCCATGGAAGAGGCAGTGGATATCTGCAAGAAGCGCGGCGTTGTGCCGGTGGGATCGGGATCGTTTACTGCCCACGGCACCGGGCTTGATCCGGTCGACGGCTCCGGCAGCCCGTGGCAGGCCTATGTGTTCGGCACCCAAGTGGCCGAGGTTGAAGTCGATACGGTAACCGGCGAGGTGCAGGTGCTGGGTATATGGGCTGCCCATGACGTGGGCCGGGCCATCAATCCGCGCGGTGTGGAAGGCCAGATCGAAGGCGGTGTCGTGCAGGGGCTCGGACAGGCCCTGATGGAAGACTACCAGCTCGAAGACGGCCATACCAAGACACACGGGTTTGCCAAGTACATCCTGCCGACCTCGCTGGACATCCCCGAGATCAACACGGTGATCGTTGAAGACCCCGACCCGAAGAGCCCGCTGGGCGCAAAGGGCATTGGTGAACCGGCACTGGTGCCGACAGCGCCTGCCATCATGAACGCGATCTATGACGCTGTCGGCGTGCGCATAACATCGCTGCCTGCAACGCCGGAAAAAGTACTGGCGGCGCTGGAAGCCAAGTCTGCTGCCGGTCAACTGGAAGCTGCTGAATGAACTGAAACCGCCGGAAGACAAAGAATTGCACCGGTAAATCGATGAGCCTGCAACGGCTCTGTAAACCCTGGGAGAAAACCAAGATGAAAATGAACCTGAAATCGGTATTGCTGGGGGCAACCGCATCTGTATTTCTGCTGGCCGGACTGAATGTCCAGGCCCGCGCCGAATTTCCTGAAAAGCCCGTTGAGATGACGGTGTTGTTCGGTGGCACGGCACAGACCATCGGCCAGTTGCTGGCAGACCTGATGTCGAAGAACCTGGCCAATCCGGTGGTCGCTGTCAGCCGCACCGGCGGCGGCGGCGCGGTCGGCTATTCACACGTTCAGTCAACGGCTGCCGACGGTTACAACGTGGTGTGGAACTCCAACTCGGTGAGCACATCGCATTATCGCGGCAACATGAAATTCAACTATGAGGCATTTACGCCGATCGCCCGGGTGAGTGTCGAAACACCGGCGCTGGCGGTCAGTGCCGATTCCGGCTGGAAATCACTTGAAGACATGGCCAAGGCCGTGAAGGCCGGCGACAGCAAGCTGAAAGTTGGTATTTCCGGCAATGGCTCGTTCACGCACCTGACTTCTGCTGCCCTGTTCGACAAGATGGGTATCGCGGACAAGGTTGTCTACGTGCCGTACGGCAAGGGCAAGGCACCTGTTGAACTCCTCGCCAAGCGGGTCGATGCTGCCGTGCAGTGGCCGGGCCAGTTCATCCCGCATCAGCAGGCCGGCAAGCTGTCGATCCTGTGCGTGACCGGCAAGGACCGCATTCCACAGCTCAAGGACACGCCGTCATGCGCCGAGGCCGGTGCAACGGATTTGAACATCACCATGTGGCGCGGCCTGGCCGCACCTGCGGGTACGCCTGCCGATGTGGTTGCCAAGCTGCAGGACGCAGCCAAGGCAGCGATTGCTTCTGATGAATTCCAGTCAGCTGCCGACAAGATCGGCTTTGAAGCATCGTTCCTGCCGGCCGACGAGTTCGGTTCACTGATTGCATCGGATGATGCCGCGATCAGTGACCTGATGGGCAAGCTCGGCCTGAAGAAATAGGCAGCGTCAATGACATCGCGCCGGCCCGATATCATACTGAGTACCATATTGCTTGTGGTATCGGCACTTTGGTGCTGGGGAGTACTTGCAACCATCCCCGGTGCCGAAGACGGCTCGCGCCTGGGCGCCAGGGGGTTTCCCCTGGGCCTGGGTCTGCTGCTGGGCGGGTTGAGTCTGATCGTTCTGCTTCAAAGCCTGCGGCCAGGACCTGTCGAGACCACCAGTGACGAGGCCGCGACGCCTGATATCAGCCGCGGGGCTGAGGTCTGGGCAATCGCTGCTACCGTCGGATTGCTCGTCGGATATGCGGCACTGCTGGAATATATCGGCTTCATGATCGCAACTGCCCTTGTTGTGGCTGCTGCCGTCGGGCCGGTACTGGGCATCTGGCGGCCAAAGCTGATCCTCGGCATGTCGGTCGGCCTGTCCCTGGGCATCTATTTGATTTTCGGAAAGCTGCTGGGCGTTTACCTGCCATACGGCAAACTGATCAACCTGGCATTTTAGGAATAACCGATGGACGCATTCGCCAGTGCCCTGGGTGCCGTTTCAGACCCGTTCACGCTGCTCGCCATCGTGGCTGGCGCGATCATCGGTATCGTGTTCGGCTCCGTACCGGGCCTGACCTATTCCATGGCGCTGGCGCTGGTGTTGCCGATCACCTTCAAGTTCGACACAAGCGCTGCGGTCGGTATGCTGCTGGGCACATATATCGGCGGCATGACCGGCGGTTCCGTATCGGCGATCCTGCTTGGGATTCCCGGTACGCCGTCGGCAGCCGCGACTGTGCTCGACGGCTACAAGATGACCCGCAACGGGCGTGCCGGCCTGGCCCTGGGTGGTGCGGTTCTGGCCAGCGGCTTCGGCGGCATATTCAGCCTGCTGGTGATGATTGTCTCGGTCGACCTGGTCGCCCGGCTGGCCATCCAGTTCGGACCGGTGGAAATTTTTGCGCTGGTGCTGTTCGGCCTGTCGACGATCTGCGGGCTTGCCGGCAAGTCACTGGTTCGTGGCATGATTGCAGGTGTTATCGGCCTGCTGCTGATGACCATCGGCCTGGATGACATGGATGGCGTTGCCCGCATGACGTTCGGATGGACGCCCCTGTTGCAGGGCGTGGACCTGCTGGTGGCCATGGTCGGGCTGTTTGCGGTGCCGCAGATCATGAAGACGCTGATCGACTACAAGCTCGACCGGGCGTTCAGGCTGAATGCATCCGGTGTGCGCAGCGAACTGCCGACCCTGAAACAATTGCGCAATTCATTCTGGCTGATGTTCCGCTGTTCGGCGCTGGGTACGGCTGTCGGCTCGATCCCCGGTACCGGTGGACCAATCGCCGCTTTTCTGGCCTACGATCATGCAAAGCGATTTTCGAAAGAACCGCAGCGGTTCGGCAAGGGCAAGCTCGATGGCGTGATGGCGCCGGAGTCTGCCAACAATGCTGTGACCGGCGGCGCCATGATCCCGCTTCTGTCACTTGGCATACCCGGTGATCCGGCAACAGCTGTCATGCTGGGCGGGTTTCTGATCCACGGGCTGGTGCCCGGTCCGATGTTGTTTACCAACAACAAACCGGAAGTTTACCTGATCTACCTGGCAATTTTTGTTTCCTACGTCACGGTTGTGGTATTCCAGTATTTCGGCATTCGCGGCTTTGTTAAGCTGTTGAAAGTACCGCCGCACCTGATGGCGGTCGGTATCCTCATCATGTGCGGCGTCGGCACGTTTGCCATCCGCAATTCTTTTCTTGATGTCTACATGATGGTCGGTGTCGGCCTGATCGGCTACCTGCTGATGCGGGCGCGCATTCCGATCACGCCGATCATTCTCGGCCTGGTGCTGGGACCGACGCTGGAGCGGGAATTCCGCACCGCGGTGATCATGTCGGAGGGCAGCTTCGGGGTATTCTTCTCGTCCACTGCCGCGGTTATTTTCTACGCGCTGACCATCGGCGTCATCGGATTTCACTTCTATGGCCAGATGCGTGACGCAAAGAAGACACGCGACGCGGCAAATGGCAAAAATGCACAACAGCAGGGGGCGAACTGAATCAGATGCTGGATACTTCGCAAGAGGCAGATATGGGTAATGCAGCAAGGCTACGGGCCAGGGCTATCAGCAAGGCCGGCGGGATCGACAAGGCTCTGGCCAATGGTGACATTGACGACATCGTCGACGTGTCATTGTCGGAGGGCCTGGTTCTGGGCCTGCTGAAGCAGGGTGTGCGGAAATACTTCGCGATTTTCGGGCATGGCTCGACCGACCTTGGCGAGGTGTTGCGCCTCTATGACGAAGAAGGCGTGACCCGTACCGTCAACTGCCGCAACGAGGTGGAGATGGCCCATGCCGCCACGGCGCTTTCATGGCAGTACGGCGAGACCTGTGCCGTGGTGACATCCATCGGCCCCGGCGCCCTGCAGGCGATGGCAGGCTCCCTGGCAGCAGCGTCCAACGGTGTCGGCGTCTACCATATCTATGGTGACGAGACCACGCAGGGTGAAGGCTACAACATGCAGCAGATCCCCAAGGAGCAGCAGGGCCTGTTCGGCCAGATCGGTGCGCTGATGGGGCAATCCTATGTGCTGCATACACCGGGTGCACTGCGTGACTGCATGCGGCGCGGCACGGCTTGTGTGCATCACCCCTACAAGGCCGGGCCGTTCTATGTGCTGCTGCCTTTGAACACCCAACCGCAGCAGACCCGGGTGAACCTGACGACCTTGCCCGGCTCACTCAGTGTACCGGCTACCGCCCCTGCCGACGACAATTCTTATGCAGACGCGCTGGACGCGATTGCAGTGTCAAAATGTCCGGTGATCAAGGCAGGCGGCGGTACGCGCGGTCACGACGAGATAGTGCGCCGGCTGGCTGAACGCATCGGCGCGGTGGTGGTGCAGTCACCCGGATCAACCGGTGTGTTGCCCGATGCCCATCCGCAGAACATGCATGTCGGTGGCTCCAAGGGGTCGATCTCCGGCAACTACGCCATGGAAAACGCCGACCTTCTGATTGCCATGGGCACGCGCGCGGTTTGCCAGGCAGACTGCTCCGGGGTCGGCTATCCGAATGCCCAGGCCGTGATCAATATCAATGGCGACCTGTCCGACCTGATGCACTATGCCAACACGGTTGGCCTGCCAGGCGACATATCCGCTGTTACGTCGAAACTTCTGGAACAGGTGGCTGGTTCAAATTCGGTTGATCCTGCCGCCAGGTCGGACTGGCTTGATGCCTGCGCGGCGCAAAAACAGGCGTGGAGCAAATTCAAGGCCGAGAGGTTTTCTGCCGGGCCCGTGGCAGATGCGGCGTGGGGCCGGGAGGCGCTGACCCAGCCGGTGGCCATCAAGATTGCGGCAGATCATGCCGGCGTCCTGAATGCGGCGAAGTTTTTCGATGCTGGTGACGTTCAGGCCAACGGTTTTCAGGTGGTGGAAGATGATCGGACCGGGGACACATACACCGAGACCGGCGCGTCCTATATGGGTTTTTCCGTATCGGCGCTGCTGGCTTCGGCTGTGGCCGACGAACCGCGTTACGGCGTGGCGTTCACCGGTGACGGGTCTTTCATGATGAACCCGCAAATCCTGATCGACGGCGTGGAACACGGCGTTAAGGGCATGATCGTGCTGTTTGACAATCGCCGGATGGCCGCCATCACCGGCTTGCAGCATGCACAATATGGCAAGGATTTCCGCACCAATGACCAGGTTGCGGTTGACTATGTGCAACTGGCGTCGTCGGTTGCCGGTGTGAAAGCGGTGTTTGCCGGGTATGACCAGGACGGACTGCGCAAGGCACTGGATGAGGCGAGCAACCATGACGGCCTGTCGCTGGTGCATGTGCCGGTCTATGCCGGGACAGACGACATAGGCGGCATGGGCGCTTACGGATCATGGAATGTGGGTAACTGGGTTGACGATGTGCAGGCCCGTTATCTGAAACAGAAAATCTGAGCAGGGAAAATTCAACGTGTATCAGGACTTTCAGCTTTATATCGATGGTGAGTGGGTTTCAGCAAAGGGCGGTGCGACAAAGCAGGTTTTTGATCCCGCCAACGAGGACGAGATCGGCAAGATCTCTGATGCCGGCAGTGACGACCTGGACCGTGCATTGTCTGCTGCAGAAGCAGGCTTTGCCGAATGGAAACAGACCGGGACCTGGGAACGGGCTGCAAAGATACGCAAGGTTGCCGACCTGATCCGGGAACGGCTTGACACCATTGCCACCATCATGTCCATCGAGACCGGCAAGCCGCTGGCAGAAGCCAAGGGTGAGACCAATGGCGCGGCTGACCAGTTCGAATGGTATTCGGAAGAGACCAAGCGGATTTACGGCCAGCTGATCGGCTCGCGCACCCATGACAGCCGACTGGCGGTCATCTATCAGCCGGTTGGCGTGGTAGCTGCATTTTCGGCCTGGAACTTCCCGGCCCTTTTACCGGCGCGCAAGATTGCCGCCGCACTTGCTGCCGGGTGTTCGGTGATCATCAAACCGGCCGGGGAAGCACCAGGTTCGTGCGCGCTGATTGTTCAGGCGTGTCATGATGCGGGCATTCCAAAAGGGGTGGTGAACTTCGTTACCGGCAATTCGAGCATGATTGCGAAACACCTGATTTCATCACCTGTGGTGCGCAAGGTTTCGGTGACCGGCTCGGTGCCGGTGGGCAAGGAAATCCTGCACCTGGCGGCAGACGGCGTCAAAAAGGTATCCATGGAACTGGGCGGGCATGGCCCGGTCATCGTGTTTGAAGATGCCGATGCGGAAAAGGCTGCGGAAGTTTGTGCCGGCACCAAGTTCCGTAATTGCGGGCAGGTATGCATCTCGCCGACACGGTTTTACGTGCATGAGGCAAGGTATGATGCCTTTGCCGCCAAATTCGCTGAGGTCGCCAAATCCATCAAGGTGGGGCGCGGCATGGATGAAGGCACCCAGATGGGCCCGATGGCCAATGCGCGCGGACTGGACACCATCAAGACCATGGTTGCCGATGCCGTCGACAAGGGTGCTGAAATCCTGGCCGGCGGCCAGCCGCCCAAGAACTTCAATCGCGGCTTCTACTATGAACCCACCGTGCTCGGCCGGGTGCCGGATGATGCCATGGTGA
>JABDRA010000379.1 GCA_013041995.1 Anderseniella sp.
ATGTCATAGACGGTGAGGAAGTAGGATGCGTAATCGAGCTTGGCAATCAACCGGGTTTCATGGGCGATGGCGTCGATGACTTTTTGCGGTGCGCCCTTGGGATAGCGCTTCTTCAGGCCGATTGCCGTCAGCCTTTCAAGGGCTTCCTGTGAGGGCAGGGGCCGGTTGCCAAGCTCTTCGAACACGGGATCTTCAGGGTATTGATAGCGCAACTCGTCAAGCGAGAAATCAATCTGTGCAAACAGGTTTGCAGTTTGCTCGACAGCGTCTTCATGGCCCTTGAACAGGCGCTGCATTTCTGCCGGTGGACGCAGGTGCCGTTCGGCGTTGGGTTCAAGCCGGGTGCCGATGGACTGCAGGGTCTCGTGCTCGCGAATGCAGGTCAAAACGTCCTGCAATGGGCGCCGGTCGGGATGGTGATACAGCACATCGCCTATGGCGATGAGCGGGACCTTGTGGCTGGTCGCAAGCTTCGCAAACACCGACAATCTGCGCTGATCACGGGCGTTATGATTGCGCATGGCTGCAACATGCACATGGTGCGGAAAGGCTGTGGCCAGTTTTTCAAGGCATGTTTTGAACACCTCGTCTGCACGTTCCGGCACCAGGGCCATCAGCAGGCCGGTGCCATGATCCAGCAGGTCTTGCAGATACAGTTCACATCCGCCCTTGACCGTGCGCCGTTTGCCGAGGGTGAGAAGCTCGCAAAGCTGCCCCCAGGCGGTGCGGGACTTCGGCCAAACCAGGATGTCCGGTGTGGTATCGGCAAACACAAGGCGGCAGCCGGGCGCATAGGCCAGTCCGGCTTCCTTTGCCGCCATGTGCCCGCGCACAACGCCTGCCAGGGAATTGCGGTCGGTGATGCAAAGCCCGCTGAGCCCCAGATGCTGTGCCTGCACAACCAGTTCTTCGGGATGAGAAGCCCCGCGCAGGAAAGAGAAATTGCTGCTGCATGCCAGTTCACAGTACCGGGTCATGAGAACAGCCCGTGCATGTACCAGTCCGGCCTTGTGGTTTCGCGCTCATAAAGCCCGTATCGAAACAGCCAGAAGCGATAGCCTTGCGTATCCTCGACGCGAAAATAATCCCGGCTCAGGCTGGCCCGCCCGTCACGCCACCATTCACAGGCAATCCGTTCGGGACCTTCAAAGCGGGCGATTTCATACAGCACCTTGCGCCAGCGGAATCTGCTTGGCGGACTGTCGGGCACCTGCGCAACAGCGTCTATGGGCTCCGGCCTTTCCAGCAGTAACAGAGGACGGGTTGGTGCGTGGGCCGGGCCGGGCAACGTAACCTGGTCCGGATCAGTTTTACCGTCTCGTCCGGAAACCGGCACAAGAGAAAACCGGCGCTCTGGAATATGGGTGTCAGCGAAGGAAAACTGCAAAACCCGGTCCGTGCCAAGTCGGGCACCCAGCCGGTCGATGAGAGCGCCATAGCTGTCACCGGCATCCTTGCGCTCAACCAGGTCATGCTGGTCGCCATTGAACGGGTCTGCCTGCAGGATATTGAGCCGTAGGATGTCGAACCCGAAGCCTGCGTCCAGATCGGTATGCAGCCTGGCCAGGCGCTCATGAAACAGGGCGGCGATGCGGTCTGCATCCCGCAACGGGTTGGCGGCATGAACGCTCAGCGACAGGACTTCCCCGTCAACCCGGAACAGTTTCACCTCGCATGTCCTGACGCCGAGATCGCGACGTTCCAGCAAGTGAATGATGTTGCCGGCCAGAATTCCGATGCCACGCTTGATGTCGTCTTCATGCACAATCGGGTCTGCAAAACGTTTTTCCGAGGCCAGTTCGGCAACGGGCATGAGCGGTGAAATGATCTCGTCCTGACGGCCCAACGCCTGATCGAGCCTGTCGAGCAGATGTGCTCCAAAGCGCACCGCGAGGGGCGCGCGTGGCAGGTCGGCAATGCAGCCAACGGTCTTGAACCCGACCCGGCGAAGGCTCTTTACAAGAGCAGCATCAAGACGAAGGGCGGCAAGCGGCAGGGCGCTGATGGCCTGTGCATGCTGATCGCGGGCAATCACGCGCCCGGTGCCGTGGCGCGCCATCGCCCATGCCGCACCGGCGGTATCTGCAAGGCAGGTGCGGATGGTGAACCCTTGTGCCGCAAGACGGGTTTCGATATCGGCAATGAAGCTTGCCTCTCCGCCAAACAGATGGGTGCACCCGGTCACGTCCATGAACAGACTGTCTTCACCATCCAGGGCCACCAGCGGCGTGTAGCGTTCGCACCAGGCCGCCAGCGAGCCAAGCAGTTCGCGCTCTGTGCTCCGGTCTCTTGAATGACATTCAAGATCAGGCACAAGCGCGCGTGCATCACTCAGGCTTTGCCCATTGAATATGCCCAGCCGGGCCGCGTGTGCTTCATGGGCCACGATGCGAACGGCATTTTTTTCCGTATCCATAACGGCAATGGGCGGGTTGTCAGGACGCGCGCTCAAAATCCACGACTTGCCCCACTTCAGCCGGGCTATCCGGTCTGTGGGCAGATGCGTGAATGCGATGGACGCGATGCGTTGTCTCAAGTTTCGATGTGACATCCTCAAAGGCCCGGTTTTCCGGGTTCCATACCAAAGTCCATTGTCCTGTTCGCCCGTGGCGGTTGCGTTCAAGTTTATGCACATGACGCGCCTGTCCGGGCCCGTATTCAAAATCGGCATCAGGCCTTGAAGGCATGATTTCCACATGCCAGCGGGTGGTCGCGGCACCGGCTTCTTCGGCTCCGCTTTGCCGCAGCACACAAACCAGTACACCGCTTTCACGTGCCCGCAGCATCAGCCGGCGCGTGGCGGTCATGTCAAACGGCTTCGGATTGCCCTTGACCTGAAAAATCACAGCCGAAAGATCGCTGCATTTGGCCGCCTGATCCGCCGACCACAAGGCATCTTGCAAGGTGATCGGGCGTACAAAAACCAACGCTTTCGGATCAATGCCGTGCTCGCTCAATCCATCCGGAAAAGGCAGGCCGGAATCAACCGGTGCTGCAGGATCAATCACCCACAGGATTCTGCGGGCGTCCTGCTTGCCGAATTGTGCAGCCAGTCCCAGAACAAACCCGGCAGCACCCGCGAAATCACGCGCAAGGCTGCACCGCACTTCATGCAGTGCATTGGTCCACATGCCGCCATTCAGGTGCTGATCCAGATCAGGTATGTCAAATGACACACCGGCCTGCCGAGCGCTGTCCCCGGGTCCGGACGAGGAATTCTGAACCTGGCTTTTTGCGGCACCCGCAATCCTTGTGTGGGCAATCGCGGCCATCCCTTGTGATCCTTTGGCAATTATTTTGTTCTTCTTTTGTTCCATTAAAGCCAAATCACCTGACCGAGTCAAGGGAGCCGCAACCCTGAGTAGTACCAGTGTGATCAATGTCACATATTCGCGGCAAAGACTCCTGCATCCTTGACTGCAACAACAAGCAGCAAGGTTCACCCAGAATGACCGCTCAACCTGCAGAAAATCGCACCGCTTCACGCCACACAATAAAATCGCGTGACGATCTCTCCGATCGCCAATCAGTCCAAAGAGAAAGCCGGGAAACCAATGCCGTCATTCTCAGATGCCTGGTTGTTTCTCTGGGAATCATATGGGGACTGCAGATTTCCCTGGCCAAGATTGCCGGAGAAGACGTTGGCGCAACATCGGCGGGATTGTTGCTCATGCATATTTTCCTTGCCACCGTGTTCGCTGCTTTTCAGGTCACGAAAGGGCAGTGGTTCGTGCCGAACCAGCGCGAAATCGGCTTTTATGCCGTCAGTGCCGTGCTGGTGAACATAGCTCCCCTTTGGCTCGAGCTGACAATCGCTCCGCACATGTCGGCTGGGTTGCTGACACTGATCAGTTGCATGTCACCCATCATGACCGTCGTATTCGTTTTGCTTGTCAGGGCAGAACACATAACCTGGTCACGTGTGCTGGGCGTTTTGGTTGGAATTGCTGCCGTAGTTGTCGTGCTTGTTCCGAAAGCGTCGGTTGGCGATGCTGAGTTTGGATGGACAATGCTGGCATTTGTGTTGCCTGCTCTTATGGCGGCTTATGGCGTCTTCATGAAGCAGGCCTGGCCACGCGGGCGCACACCGCTGCAGGTGTCAACCGGCATCCTGATTGCCGGTACCGTGATGTTGGTCCCAATCCACTTTACCACCAGTGCGCTGCCGCTTGAGGAGATGCGCAGTCAGTATGCCAGCATACCGCTGCTGATGCTGGCCATCTCGATTGGGTTTGAGTTTTACCTGTTTGCACTTCTCATCAGATTGGGTGGTGCAGTGATCGCGTCATGTGCTGATTATGTCGCTGTGCTGGCTGGTCTGGGGTGGGGGTTCATCTTGTTCGGAGAACGGCCGGATGCAGGACTTTGGCTGGCTGTGGGCCTGGGCCTCGTGGCGTTGTGGTTGATATGCAGGCAGCGGGGGACGGCCAGCTAACGAAACCGTGATGCCAGGCCGGTTTCTTCAAGGCTTTCCAGTTTACCGGGGACGAAACACGCGCACTCGCAAAGACCGCACTGGCCCGCTTGAACCTGTAGTTGCTCAATCATTCAGCACAGAGTATTCATGCGCAAATTTTGTGCAGTGCGGTAATTTTCATGCAGGTTTCTTGTGGTCTTTCCTGGAAGCGAACTGTCCCTCCAATTCGGCTTTTAATTATTCATGTTTAAAATCAACGGATTGAAAAGTGTTTCAAAGGAAGTGAATTTGCATCTGAAGTTTGGCATGTGACTTGAAGTGCATATTGCGTTGCACAACAAACTCTCGGGAGACGCAAGATGTTCAATTCAAGGTTTGCACGGTCAGGTATCAAGGCCGCAGTGGTAGGCGCAGCGCTGATGTCCACGTCGGCAATGGTGTCGGCAGAAGAAACCATCAAGGTCGGGGTTCTGCATTCACTGTCAGGCACCATGGCGATTTCAGAGACAACACTGAAAGACGTCATGCTCATGCTGATCGAAGAGCAGAACAAAAAGGGTGGTCTGCTGGGCAAGCAACTTGAAGCCGTGGTTGTGGACCCGGCATCTGACTGGCCGCTGTTTGCCGAAAAGGCCCGCGAGCTTCTGGACAAGGAAAAAGTCTCAGCCGTATTCGGAGCGTGGACTTCCGTTTCCCGCAAATCGGTGCTGCCGGTGTTTGAGGAACTGAACGGTTTGCTGTTCTATCCGGTCCAGTATGAAGGTGAAGAAAGCTCGAAGAACGTCTTCTACACCGGTGCGGCTCCCAACCAGCAGGCAATCCCTGCCGTCGATTATCTGATGAGCGAAGAGGGCGGTTCGGTAAAGCGCTGGGTACTGGCGGGCACCGACTATGTCTATCCGCGCACCACGAACAAGATTCTGGAGGCCTACCTGAAAGCCAAGGGTGTGGCTGCAGAAGACATCATGATCAACTACACACCGTTTGGGCATTCCGACTGGCAGACGATTGTTTCGGACATCAAGAAGTTTGGTGCTGCCGGCAAGAAAACCGCCGTGGTGTCTACAATCAATGGTGATGCCAATGTCCCGTTCTACAAGGAACTGGGCAATCAGGGCGTCAAGGCCGAAGACATTCCGGTTGTGGCTTTCTCCGTTGGTGAGGAAGAACTGGCTGGCCTCGATACCGCGCCGCTGGTTGGCCACCTTGCCGCGTGGAACTATTTCCAGAGTGTGGACGCGCCGGTAAACGCCAGCTTCGTCAAGACCTGGAAGGCTTTCATCAAGGATGAAAAGCGTGTCACCAACGATCCCATGGAAGCCCATTACATCGGTTTCAACATGTGGGTCGAGGCAGTCAAGAAGGCCGGCACCACCGATCCTGATGCTGTAGGCGAAGCCATCATCGGTGTTACCGTTCCCAACCTGTCAGGTGGCTACTCCGCCATGATGCCGAACCACCACATCACCAAGCCGGTTCTGATCGGTGAAATCCAGGCCGATGGCCAGTTTGAAACCGTATGGGAAACGTCAGGCCTCGTGGTCGGTGACGCATGGTCTGATTTCCTGCCCGGTTCCAAGGACCTGATCTCTGATTGGCGCACCCCGATGTCATGTGGCAACTACAACGTCAAGACCGGCAAATGCGGCGGTCAGGGAAGCTAGGCAAGATTTCCTCCCACTTGGGGACAGTCTCGTTCCATGGAACGCGGCTGTCCTTTTTTCTCTGACAAGTGCAAATCCTGCCGAGGGCCGGTATTCCATAAATGATGCTTTTTCGCACCATAGCCGTTCTGGTCGCTAACCTGATCGTTGTCAGTTTCCTGATGGTTGGTCCTGTTTACGCAGCAGGCCTCGATACGGCCGTATCCGGGTTGAAGGAAAAGAGTTTCGCCAGGCGCCTCGGTGCGGTTGGTGAAATTGCAGCAACCGGGGATGCGCGCGCGGCAGATATCCTCAATGCCCTTGCCAGCAACAAGGCATTTGTTGCTGCGCCTGACGGGAAGGTAGTGATCCCTGATCCCACCGGTCCTGGGACTTACCTTGATGCTGCCACCGGTGAAAATCTTGGGACGATTGCCCCGGGTGCACTGAAAAAAGTTCGCATCAACAATCGAATGCGCGGCGCCATTCGCGATGCGCTCGGCAGTTTGACCTTGCGGTCAAAAGACAAGGGCCGTCGTCTCACTGCTGCGCGAACCATGATTTCATCTCCCGATGCAGCCACCCTGGACAGCTTGAACGCAGCCATTGAAGCAGAGACTGACGATCAAGTCAGATTGGCCATGCAGCGTGCGCGCGCGGCCTCCGTGCTGGCGTCCACCGGGCCTGACGCTGACAAACTGGCTGCAATCGAAGTGATCAGTGCGATGGGAAATCAGGCTGCAATCGGTTTGCTGACACCGGTTGCAGCAGGTGATCCCGGCGCAGTTGCAGACAGTGCCCGCGCTGCAATGGTGATGATTGACAGCTCACTTGCGGTTTGGCGCAACGCCCAGAATGTTGTTTACGGGTTAAGTCTCGGCTCCGTTCTGCTGCTCGCCGCAATTGGTCTTGCGATCACGTTTGGCGTCATGGGTGTCATCAACATGGCGCATGGCGAAATGGTCATGCTGGGCGCCTACGTGACCTTCATGGTGCAGGAGGTCATCCGGCAGACCATGCCCGGCCTGTTCGACTGGTCGTTGCTGATTGCATTGCCGCTGGCATTTGCCCTGACAGGGCTGGTCGGCATTGCCATGGAACGCGGCATCATCCGGTTTCTGTATGGCCGCCCGCTTGAAACACTGCTGGCAACGTGGGGTGTGTCGCTTATTCTGCAGCAGGCGGTGAGGACAATTTTCGGACCCAACAATCGCGAAGTGGGCAACCCGTCATGGATGTCCGGTTCGCTGGAACTCGGGCAGTTGACCCTGACCTGGAACCGGCTCTACATCATTGCATTTGCGTTGACGATCTTTGCGTTGCTGTTTCTGGCCATGCGGTTCACCGGCTTCGGCTTGCAAATGCGGGCCGTGGTGCAGAACCGGCGCATGGCAGGGTCCATGGGCATTCGCACCAAATGGATTGACGCGCTGACATTCGGTCTCGGTTCCGGCATTGCCGGCCTGGCAGGTGTCGCCATCAGCCAGATCGACAATGTCAGTCCAAATCTGGGGCAGAGTTACATTATCGACAGTTTCATGGTTGTCGTATTCGGCGGCGTCGGGAACTTGTGGGGAACCCTGGTCGGTGCAATGACGCTGGGCATCGCCAACAAGTTTCTGGAACCCTATGCAGGTGCTGTTCTGGCAAAGGTCCTGATACTGGTATTCATCATCCTGTTTATCCAGAAACGCCCGCGTGGCCTGTTTGCGCTCAAGGGCCGGGGAGCAGACGCATGATGACCGCGATGGTGATGCGCGCACTCGGCTGGCAGGCCGGCTGGTTTCTGATAATTCTGGCGATCATTGCCATTGCTGTTCCGGTGATGCACCTGGCCCTGCCGGCGGATCATGCGCTGCACCTGTCGGGCTATGCCGTGGCATTGATGGGCAAGTATCTGTGTTTTGCGCTGCTGGCGCTTTCGGTCGACCTGATCTGGGGCTATTGCGGCATTCTTTCGTTGGGCCATGGCGCCTTCTTTGCGCTTGGCGGCTATGCCATGGGCATGTACCTCATGCGCCAGATCGGCAGCCGCGGCGTATACGCAAACCCGGAATTGCCTGATTTCATGGTTTTCCTCAACTGGCAGGAACTGCCTTGGTACTGGTACGGTTTCGACAACTTCATCTTTGCCTGCTTTATGGTGCTTGCCGTGCCGGGACTGCTGGCATTCGTGTTCGGCTGGTTCGCTTTCCGCTCGCGTGTAACAGGGGTCTATCTGTCCATTATTACCCAAGCCATGACCTATGCCTTGCTGCTGGCATTCTTCCGCAACGATATGGGGTTCGGCGGCAATAACGGGTTGACGGATTTCAAGGATATCCTGGGATTTTCCCTTCAGTCAGATGGCACCCGTGCCGGACTGTTTGCCGCCTCTGCTGTTGCGCTGGGACTGGGTTATGTTGTCTGCCGGCTTATCACCACGTCGCGGGCCGGCAAGGTGCTTGAAGCCATTCGCGACGCAGAAAGCCGTACCCGGTTTCTTGGCTACAAGGTCGAGCACTACAAACTGTTTGTTTTTGTGGTGTCTGCCTGCCTGGCAGGCGTTGCCGGTGCGCTTTATGTGCCGCAGGTCGGTATCATCAATCCGAGTGAGTTTTCCCCGGCCAATTCAATCGAGATCGTTATCGCGGTCGCCGTTGGCGGGCGCGGTACGTTGATCGGCGCGGTGCTGGGCGCAGTCCTGATAAATTATGCCAAGACCTGGTTCACCGGTGCATTGCCCGAATACTGGTTGTTTGCGCTGGGCGGCCTGTTCATTGCCGTGACCCTGTTCCTGCCCAAGGGGATTATGGGACTGGCGGCGCGTCTCCGGCAGACCCTGTTGCACAGCTCTCGCAAGCAGGATGCAACGCCAGACCTGGTGCCGGATCAGCGCGAGGTGGCAAAGTGACCCAAACACCGATTACGCCAGTGCTCTACCTCGACGGTGTCTCCGTCAGCTTTGACGGTTTCAAGGCCCTGAACAGCCTGTCATTGATCATTGATCCGGGAGAGATGCGCGCCATCATCGGTCCAAACGGAGCCGGCAAAACCACCATGATGGATGTCATTACCGGCAAGACGCGGCCTGACAGCGGCGAGATATTCTTCAATGGCGATACCGATCTGATCAAACTCGACGAAGCCGATATTGCCCAGC
>JABDRA010000380.1 GCA_013041995.1 Anderseniella sp.
CACCTCCGCGCACCATCAGATAGATAAAAAGCACCACCATGCCGATGACCGGACCGGGTACCGGCAGTTGCAAACCGCCCGATGCCAGTTCCCCGGCAAGCTGGCACACAAGAATAAGGGTCAGTGCATTCAACATGAAAAATCCCACCTCAGAATTCAGCCATGCTCAAACAGACTGCTTGTCATGCAGGCCGTCAACCCCACTGGCCAACCCGGCCATGCGCTGCTACTTCCTGTCCCCATGTGGACACCTGAAATACTGGCGCTGATTGCCGTCACCTTTGTTGCTGCCGGTTTCGTCAAGGGCACCATCGGGCTCGGCCTGCCGACAGTCACGCTGGCCGTGCTGACGCTGCCGCTTGGCCTGAAAACCAGCCTCGCTATCATTGTCATACCGCTGATGGTCACCAACCTCTGGCAGGCCCTGACAGGTCCGCACCTGAAGGAGATTATCGCGCGTTTCTGGCCGTTTCTGCTAACCGCAATCGCCGGTGTCTGGGTTGGAATTCAGGTCTTGGCGGCGGCGCGGTCCGACTACATGGTCGCCATGCTCGGTATCATCCTGGTTCTCAACTCACTGATTTCGTTCACCGGTTTCCGCACCCCTGCGCCGGCGCCGGAGCGCGAGACATTGTGGTCGGTCATCTATTCGGCACTGGGCGGATTGATGTTCGGCATGACCGGCAATTTCATCGTACCGGGTATCTTGTTCCTGCAGGCTCTCGGCATGCACCGCGACATGCTGGTCCAGGCGCTTGGCGTGACCTTCGTGACCATTTCCACAACCCTGGCGGTTTCCCTCACCAGCCGTTCGCTTATGACCGGGGAGCTGACAACCATTTCAATCATTGCCCTGATTCCGGCCTTCTTCGGATTGTGGCTTGGCAGACGCTACCGCTCGTCCATATCCGAAGACCAGTTCCGCAGGCTGTTCTTCATCGGCCTGCTGATCATCGGCTGCTGGTTACTGCTGGGAGCGGTTCGCAACCTGATGACCGGTTGAGGCTTCAATTCCCAGCCCCGGTCACGGCGTTACTTCAAACGCGCCAACAGTGCAGCGCGTAATGTTTCATATTCTGAATCCAGAACACACTGCATCGCGTCCGCACGACTTGCCAGTTCGTCATCGTAACTGACCGGCGCTGAAAACTGGCTGTCGGTCAGGTCCACGACCACACCATCGATGCGGTTATAATAATGATCCACGTCATAATCCGGCAGGCTGGTCTTCAGAATATCTCCGCCAAACAGGTCATGTACCACTACAGTCGTAACATTGCATTGCCCCGCGGCCGGAGTGTCCGGTGTCCATTGCTTTGCGGTTTCCAGGGACCATGCCGTCGCAAGCACGGCTCTTAGTTGAGGTTCATTGAACTTCATGAACTCACATGGCCTTTTTGAACAACGCCGCATAATCTTCCGCTGATGCCTCGCGCGGGTTGGTGCGGTGGGCAAGATCAGCCAGGGCGTGTGGTACAAAATCCTCTATCATGTCTTCACTCACCCCCATGGCCCCCAGCCCGGACGGCAGGCCGATCTCTGCGTTCAGGTCTTCAATGGCAACAGCCAGATCAGCGCCTGCAGCCAGTCCCATGGTCGTGCGCAGGCGGTCGTATTTATCCTCACAACCCGGTTCATTGAAGCGCAGCACGGCCGGCAGGATCACCGCATTCAACGTTCCGTGATGCAGGCGCAGGTCTTCGCGGCGCCCGATGGCATGGCTCATGGCGTGCACCGCGCCCAATCCCATTGTGAACGCATGCGCGCCTTCGGTGGACGCCATCATCATTTCCCAGCGCGCATCCCGGTCCGAACCGTCCTTCACCGCCTTGGCAAGGTTGCGCCATCCGCGCCACAGCCCGTCCAGTCCCACCCCGTCTGCCGGCGGGTTTATGGTCGGGGTCAGAAACGCCTCGATACAATGGGTAATGGCATCCATGCCGGTTGCCGCCGTCAACTGCGGCGGCAGGCCCAGTGTCAGTTCAGGGTCGCATATGGCCACGGTGGGAATGAACTTGGGATTGCCGAAGGTCAGCTTGCGGCCGTCTTCTATGATGATGACCATGCCCAGCGACACTTCAGAACCGGTGCCTGATGTGGTCGGGATCGCAATCACAGGTGCCATTTTCTTAACCAGCTTGTTGCCGCCCTGCAATGGGTCAAACTGGCTCAGCGGCCCGCCGGACCCTGCCAGCAACGCCACTGTCTTGCCCAGGTCCATGGCGGAACCTCCACCCAGTGCAACAACACCGTCGCAGCCTTCAGCCTCATAGACCGCGAAAGCAGCCATGACGGCGCGTTCGGTCGGGTTTCCCGGCGTGTCATCAAACACCGGTGCAACTGCACCGTCACTCATCGCGCCGACAACCGTATCGAGAATACCGGCAGCAACGATGCCCTTGTCGGTGGCGATCAAGGGTCGCTTGATATTGTTGCGGTCCAGAGATTTTTGCAGTTGGGAGATGGCACCGTGATCAAAGTGCGTGGTGGTCAGAAACGAAAGGACAGGCATGCAGACGACACTCCAGGCTCGGGTGAGTTGACTTTATCATCCGCACAATCGCGACTTGCAGTGTCCGCGTCAATTGTAACTGGCACTTTCCGCTACCCATTATGTCCCAGCC
>JABDRA010000381.1 GCA_013041995.1 Anderseniella sp.
GCGCTGTATATCTTCTACATCCTGGCGCTGGCCTGGTTGCGGCCAGAGCGCGCGCCGGCCATGCCGCGCGAGGCGGCTGAACCGGTCAGCACAAGGCAATTGCTGCGCGTGCTGCTGCCGCCTATCTTCCTGATTGTCGCCGTGCTGGGATCGATTGTCGGCGGTGTTGCAACACCGACCGAAGCGGCCAGCGTCGGCGCCGTCGGCGCACTGTTGCTGGCAACCTATAGCCGCGATGAAGGCAGCCGCGGCGCCAGCCTGCTGGCCATTGCAGCACTTGCCGGTATCGTCCTGCTGGCATCTGCAACATCGATACGGCTGCAGCGTTCAGATGCCGATATCGGCGTGTGGATGCTGGCGGCACTTGGGGCCGGCCTGGTGGCAGTGGTGGCCTGGGGTATCTGGCGCGCCGTTCGCCATGCCGCGCGCGAAGGATATCTCGGGGTGATCAACACGCGCACCATGTCCGTCAGCTCGATGATTTTCGGCACAATTATCGGGGCCAGTGTGTTCTCGTTGGTGTTTCGCGGGCTCGGCGGTGACAAGCGCATTGAACACCTGGTGGAAGCCATGCCGGGCGGTGCCACCGGTGCGCTTGTGTTCGTCATGGTGTTGATCTTCCTGCTTGGCTTCATTCTCGATTTCGTGGAGATTTCGGTGATCCTGTTGCCGATCGTGGTGCCGGCGCTGATTGTTATGGGCCATGATCCGATCTGGCTGGCTGTACTGATTGCCATCAACCTTCAGACCAGCTTCCTGACGCCGCCGTTCGGGTTTTCCCTGTTCTATCTGCGCGGCGCAGCTCCACCGGAAATAACCACCGGCGATATCTATCGCGGCGTGATCCCGTTTATCGCGCTGCAGGTGATCGGGGTCTCGCTCATCTGGCTGTTGCCGGGGATCGCTACCTGGCTGCCCTGTGTCATGTTTGGCCGCTGAATTCCGGGGCATTCGACATGAATTTGATATTCAGCCAAAGTAGGGGTATCAAAGGTGAAAAATAATTGGTAATATTATTTTACCAATTTGAGTGACCCGTTCTAAATCACATTACGTTCAGAGTTTCACACGCAGTTGCGCTGGTTGAACGAGAAGGAAGGATGACCCGATATGGAAATGCCGGTCCCGGATCAGGGTGTACTGGAACGCAAGGCATCTATTGTCGCCAGGCTCGAAAAACTGCTGCCCGGTGAGGCAGTGATTTCCGATCCCAATGAAACCCGCGCCTATGAATGTGACGCGCTGACCGCCTATCGCTGCCCGCCGCTGGCGGTGGTGCTGCCCGCCAATACGGCAGAGGTGTCGGCGGTTCTGCGCATCTGCCATGACGAGGGCGTGCCCGTGGTGCCGCGCGGGGCGGGCACGTCACTGGCCGGCGGATCGCTGCCGACCGCAGACAGCATCATCATCGGCGTATCGCGCATGAACGCGGTGCTGGAGACCGATTATGACAATCGCTTTATCAGGGTAGAGACCGGACGTACCAACCTGTCGGTGACCGGGGCGGTCGAGGAAAACGAATTTTTCTACGCGCCCGACCCGTCAAGTCAACTCGCCTGTGCCATAGCCGGTAACATTGCGATGAATTCCGGTGGTGCCCATTGCCTGAAATACGGCGTGACCACCAACAACCTGATGGGCGTCAGGATGGTCACCATGGAAGGTGAAATCATCGACATCGGCGGTGCCCATCTGGATGCCGGCGTCTATGATCTGCTCGGTGTCATCTGCGGATCGGAAGGCCAGCTTGGAATCGTCACCGAAGCGACATTGCGGATTTTGCGGAAACCCGAAGGAGCACGACCGGTTCTGTTGGGCTTTGACCGCTCCGAGGTCGCCGGTGCCTGTGTGGCGGATATCATCAAGGCCGGCGTATTGCCGGTGGCCATCGAGTTCATGGACCGGCCCTGCATCCGGGCGACGGAAGATTTTGCCCATGCAGGTTATCCGGACGTCGAAGCCCTGCTGATCGTTGAGGTCGAGGGCTCGGAAGCTGAAATCGTCGAGCAGCTTGACAAGATCAAGACCATCGCGCGCCGGCATGACCCGGCTGAACTGCGCGAGAGCGCCAGTGCCGAGGAATCCGCCGCGATCTGGAAAGGCCGCAAGGCAGCGTTTGGCGCCATGGGCCAGATCAATGACTATATCTGCCTGGATGGCACCATCCCGGTCAGCCAGCTTCCGCTGGTACTGCGCCGTATGGAGGAGTTGTCGAAAGAATATGGTCTCGATGTCGCCAACGTGTTCCACGCCGGCGACGGCAATCTGCATCCGCTCATTCTGTTTGATGCCAACAAGCCGGGCGATCTGGAAACCTGCGAGGCGATGGGCGCGGAAATCCTGAAACTGTGTGTTGAAGTGGGTGGCTGCCTGACCGGTGAACATGGCGTCGGCGTGGAAAAACGCGACCTGATGCTGACGCAGTATAATGAAGGCGATCTGGAAGCGCAGGTGCGGGTCAAGGACGTGTTTGATCCCAAATGGCTGCTCAATCCGGCCAAGGTGTTCCCGCTGATCACAACCAGGACGCGGCGCGAGGCAGCATGAAACCGAAATCGGAACAAGAGCTGGCTGACGCTATCAAGGTGTCGGCGGCAAAAGGCACGCGGTTGCAGATACGCGGTGGCGGCTCGCGGGTTGGCTTGGGTCACGGGGTGACTGGCGAGTTGCTTGATACCACCGGCCTGAAAGGCGTTTCCCTGTATGAACCGGGTGCGCTGACCATCGTGACGGCCGCCGGTACGCCACTGGAGACAATTGAAAAGACGCTTGCCAAGGAAGGTCAGAGGCTGCCGTTTGAGCCGATGGATCATCGTGCGCTGTATGGCACAAACGGCAAATCCACCATCGGTGGTGTCGTGGCGGCGAATATCTCCGGCCCGCGCCGCATCCAGGCAGGGGCCTGCCGCGACTCGCTCATTGGCGTGCGTTTTGTCGATGGTGAAGGCACCATCATCAAGAACGGTGGCCGGGTGATGAAAAACGTCACCGGCTACGACCTGGTCAAGCTGATGGCTGGCAGCCACGGCACGCTGGGCGTACTCACCGAAGTCGCGTTCAAGGTCCTGCCCATGCCGGAGGCAGGTGCAACCATTATTGTCGAGGGTCTCGACAACGAAAAGGCTGGTGCAGTGATGAGCGCGGCGCTGACAGCGCCTTTCGACGTCAACGGGGCAGCACATCTGCCGGCCGGTGTAAACCAATCTGCGCGTACATGTATTCGTGTTGAAGGCTTTGAAGGCTCCGTCAGATATCGTTCCGGCAAATTGAAGGACCTGCTTGCCGATTTTGGCGACGTGAGCATTGAACCTGATCAGGCCAGGTCTCACAAACTATGGCAGCAGATTCGCGACGCCGAGGCTGTTGCCGCCAGTAAGGGCGACATATGGCGGATTTCCGTGAAGCCGTCGGACGGTCCAAAGCTTGCAAGTCTGCTGGGTCACGATGTGCAACTTCAGTTTGACTGGGGCGGCGGTCTCGTGTGGGCCTGCGTATCCGAAGGCACTGATGTCAGGGCCGTCATGAACGGGATTGACGGCCACGCTACGTTGATACGCTCAAGTGACGTGACTGCGAAACAACTCGGTGTGTTCCACCCGGAACCGGCACCGCTTGCGGCCATCAGCGCCGGGCTCCGGTCCCGCTTTGATCCGCATGGCATTTTGAACCCCGGCCGGATGGGCTAGAGCCTTTCTGGTCTAAATGGAATCGTTTGATGGCACAAAATCAGTTCACTCGGCTAGACGCAAAGCGAAGCGCGATGTGGAACATCGCGCAAGCTTTGCAACGACGCCGATGGACTGATTTGGTCCACCGAAGGCCGGCTTTCTGCGCTCGCTGGACAGCGTTACGCCTTTCTTGTGGTCAACCAGACCACGGCGAAAGCCGTGCCTTGCCAGCAAACGCAGAAAACCGGTCAAACGTTTCAATTTAGACCAGAAAGGCTCTAGGCACCGATGCAGACCAATTTCACCATCGAGCAGATGAAGGACCCGGCGATCAAACGGTCGAACGAGGTCCTGCGTACTTGCGTGCATTGCGGATTTTGTACCGCCACGTGTCCGACCTATCAGGTGCTGGGTGACGAACTGGACAGCCCGCGTGGCCGCATCTACCTGATGAAGGACATGCTGGAAAAAGGCCGCCCGGCAGATGCCAAGACGGTCAAGCATATTGACCGCTGCCTGTCGTGCCTGTCGTGCATGTCGACGTGTCCGTCGGGTGTGCATTACATGCACCTGGTCGATCATGCGCGCGAGTATATCGAGAAAACCTATACCCGGCCATTGCCGGAACGCGTGTTGCGCTGGCTGCTGGTGCAGGTGCTACCGTATCCCGGCCGCTTCCGGCTGGCCATGTTCGGCGCACGGTTCGCCAAGCCGTTTGCCGCCTATTTGCCGGGCAGGCTGAAGGCGATGGT
>JABDRA010000385.1 GCA_013041995.1 Anderseniella sp.
GTCCAGAGGACGGGTCACAACCGGGCTGGCAGACGTGGAATCAACAGCCAGTTCAGCGCCTGCTGCATGGGCAATGTCAGCCACAGCCTTGATGTCGATTACATCCCACACCGGGTTGACCGGTGTCTCGATCCAGACCAGTTCGGTCTTGCCCGGCACGACGGCCACTTTCAGCGCCTCAAGATCGGTCGGGTCGACATAGGTTGCGGTGATCCGTTGTTTCTCAAGCATGCGGGTCATCAGGTCACGGGTGCCCCAGTACATGATTTCAGGCGCCACCACATGGGCGCCGGGCCTGAGTGTCTCAAGCAGCGCCGCGATGCCGGCCAGTCCGGAGGCAAACACCAGGGCGTCATGGCCGTTTTCCAGCCGGGCGATGATCTGTTCGGCCTGATCAATTGTCGGGTTGCCATAGCGTGAATACAAATGCCTGTCGCGCAGCTGATAATCGGCATCGCGCGCAAAGGTAGTTGCCGTGTGCAGCGGTGGCACTATGGAACCGGTTGCCTCTTCAACGCTGTGCAGCGCATGGGCGACGAAGGTCTCCGGCGACCTGGTATCTTTAGACATGCTGGCCGCCGTTTACATGGATTTCCGCGCCTGTGACATAGGACGATGCTTCGGTGCACAGGAAGTAGATCGCCTTGGCGACTTCCTCGGGCTGGCCGAGACGGCGCAGCGGAATGCTCGGAATGATCTTTTCGGTTCCCGGCGACAGGATCGAGGTTTCGATTTCTCCCGGTGATATGGAATTCACCCGCACACCAAGCGGCCCGAAATCATTGGCCATTTCCCGGGTCAGCGAGGCAAGGGCGGCCTTTGACGTCGAATATGCGGCCCCGGCAAATGGATGTACAGCGGTGCCCGCAATGGAGGTGACATTGACGACCGATCCCTGCCCGGCCTTGAGTTCGTCGACCAGACCGCGCGCCAGCATGACGGGTGAGAAGAAGTTGACGTTGAACACATGATTCCAGTCATCCGAACTGGTATCAAACGTGTTCATGCGCCCGCCGCCGTCAAGCTTGGGCGATATGGCGGCATTGTTGATCAGTGCGTTCAGCCGGCTGCCCTGGTCCGTCAGGCGCTCTTTCATTTCAGCGACACCGCGGCGCACGTCGTCCACATCGGCAAGGTCGATCTGAATGTGATCTTCCGGGCCCATCTCCCACGGACAGTTTTCGGGAAACGGCTGACGCGAACAGGTAATGACCCGCCATCCGGCAGAAGAAAACCGTTTGACGGTCGCATGACCGATCCCGCGGGACGCACCGGTCAGGATCAGGGTCTTGCGATCAGCATTATCAGTCTGGCTTGTGGGCATCATGGCCTCCATTGGCGAAGATCAGCGATCTATACGGCAATCGCCGTCACGGATAAAGCCGCGTCTTGCTCCAGGCATCACCTTCACCTTCGCGCCGGAACACCACCCTATCATGCAGACGGAAGGCACCGTCTTTCCAGAATTCGATGTAAACCGGCTTTACCCGGAAACCGGACCAGTGTGGCGGACGCGGGATGTCGCCAATGGCGTATTTTGCAGCATACTTGGCAACCGCTTTTTCCAGCGCAAACCGGCTCTCCAGCGGGCGCGACTGTTGCGACGCCCATGCGCCGATACGGCTGTCGCGGGGGCGGGACTTGTAATAGGCGTCCGCTTCCTCCTCGGATACCACCTCCACCGGCCCCCGCAGCCGAACCTGCCGGCGCAGGGATTTCCAGTGAAACCCCAGGGCGGCCTTGCGTGACGCCAGTATCTCGGTGCCCTTCTGGCTTTCAAAATTGGTGTAGAATACGAAACCCCGCTCGTCGAACCCTTTCAGCAGCGTCATGCGCACATTGGGCAGGCCATCGCCATCGACCGTGGCCACGCTCATGGCGGTGGGATCGTTTGGCTCTGTCGCCCTGGCTTCTTCCAGCCATTCACCAAACAGCTGAAACGGTTCATTGCGGGTTGTGAAGTCTTGTTGTTCGGTTTCGGTCGTGCTCATTCCAGCCTCGGGTCAAACGTTCAATCAGTATGATCAATATGGTACGGCTTTACCCACACAGCCAGTTCTTTTCCATCATCTACATTTGGCGGTGGACCAATTGAGGGAATTCGTGCAAATACAGGTGACTTTCTTATGGTTTCGAACAGCAAGGGGTGTTGTCCATGACCCAGGCGGGATCAATCATGGCCGGCAAGCGCGGGCTTGTGATGGGGGTTGCCAACAACCGCTCCATCGCATGGGGCATTGCGAAGGCGGCACACAGTCACGGCGCAGAACTGGCATTCACCTATCAGGGTGACGCGCTGGGCAAGCGGGTCAAACCCCTGGCGGCAGAACTCGGCTCCGACATCGTGCTGCCGTGCGACGTGACCGACGCTGCCTCAATGGACGCAGTGTTCGCAGAACTGGAAAAGCGCTGGGGTAAGCTGGACTTTGTGGTGCACGCCATCGCCTTTGCCGACAAGGACGAACTGACCGGGCGCTATGTCGATACGTCTGAGGAAAACTTCAACAAGTCGCTCAACATCTCGTGTTACTCGTTCACGGCTATCGCGCAGCGCGCAGAAAAGCTGATGACGGATGGCGGCTCGCTGCTGACGCTGACCTATTACGGCGCCGAAAAATGGATGCCGCACTACAATGTGATGGGAGTTGCCAAGGCAGCGCTTGAGGCATCGGTGCGCTATCTGGCAGCCGACCTGGGTGAGAAGAACATCCGCGTCAACGCCATTTCCGCCGGCCCGATCAAGACGCTGGCTGCGTCCGGCATTGGTGATTTCCGCTATATCCTCAAGTGGAACGAGAACAACTCGCCCATGCGCCGGACCGTCACCATTGACGAGGTCGGCCAATCCGGCGCCTATCTGCTGTCCGAGATGAGCCGTGGGGTCACCGGTGAAATTCACCATGTCGATTCAGGTTATCATGTGGTCGGCATGAAAAATCCCTATGCCCCTGACATGAGCCTTGAGCCGAGTGACTGAATCATTTCCGGAACTGTGGTTCATCCGCCATGGCGAGACCGACTGGAACCTGAACCGGCGCATTCAGGGCCAGACTGATATCCCGCTCAATGAAACCGGCCACGCCCAGGCAGGTGCGATTGCACGGGCACTGACGGGACTGCACGACAGTCTTGACGGGTTTGATCTCCAGGTCAGCCCGCTGCAGCGTCCGCGGCAGACCATGCAGTACATTGCTGACAGTTTCGACCTTGACTGGACCAACATTGCCATTGATGAGCGATTGAAGGAGCTCAATTTCGGCGAGCTGGAAGGCTCAACCTGGCCGGAACTCAATGCTAGGGGGCTTGACCCGGCAAAAGATCCCGAAGGCTACCATGCGTTCAGACCGAAAGGCGGCGAAAGCTATGCCGACGCCACAGTTCGGGTTCGTGACTGGCTGGACAGCCTGACCCGCCCCACCGTCGCCGTGGCCCATGGCGGTATCAGCCGCATCGTGCGTGGCATTGTTCTGGACTTGCCCGTCGCCGAGATACCGGGTTTACACAATCCGCAATGGAAGTTTTACCGTCTCAGGAACGGCGAGATCGAGTGGTTCAAAACCGGTTCCGATAGGCCGTTGTGACGCCCGTTAGGGTCAATCTGTCCCGCTTCGTCGTTCCCAACAGAAGAAAAGGGAGGCAATAAATGCCTCCCTTGTTGAGTTTTGTAGAGCGTCCAACGCTTGTCAGTCAGATAGATCTTGTTGTGCAGAACCGATCAGTTCAGGACTGGCAGTTTGTAGGAAACAACTGCGCGGATCGACTGCAGCGAGATGTGGTTGTTCAGCTCACCGTCGAGAACGATATCATTAAGCGGGACATCGAATTCGAATACGTTCACCGGATCATAGTGAGTATAGCGATACTCCAGCTTGCCGGTGAAGTTGTCCGCGAGGACGGTTTCGATACCTGCGCCAAGGGTCAATCCGTCGGCGTCGAAATCATTGCTGAAGACGGGATTTCCAACGAATTCGATATCCTGCTCAAAATTCGTCCATGTCCACCCGACCAGGCCATAGACAAGTGTATCGGGATTTGCCAGATAGCCCAGTCTGCCGGCAACAGTGAAGTTATCCCTTGCCTTCAGCCTGTATCCGGTGAAACCGTCAACATCCAGGTCAAGTTCAGCGACTGTTTCGATGTCGCTTCCCGTGTAGTCGAACTGGATACCCACAACGGCCTTTTCGGAAAACTGGTGATCATATCCGATCTCGGCCGTGAACAAGCCGCCCTCACCTGAAAATCCGCTCAGGTTGGCCACTTCAAAGCCTGCTATGTCTAATTCGAGTTCATGATTGACGTGGCCATAACCGCCGCCGACACCGACCCTAAGTCCGGTCCAGTTTGCGATTGTCGCCGGTTCGAAATCCGCCGTCGGGGTAACATAACCACCCGGATTGCCAAATCTGTAGGAGATAACGGCTCTGATTGTCTGCAGCGAACTGTCATTGTAGAGTTCCACAAATGCCGGGCCTATAGGACCTTCAGCAAGTGTGTTGTCACCATAATCCACATAACGGTACTCCAGCTTACCGGTTATGTTCGGCGTAAACCGGGTTTCGATACCGGCACCGACCGTCAGACCATCCAGATCAAAATTATAATTCGGTCCGCCACCGCTAAAGTCGCCTTCGAATTCGGTCCAGGTCCATCCCACTAGGCCGTAGATCAGCGTATCCGGGTTAGAGAGCCAGCCCAAACGGCCGAGACCGGTGAAGCTGTTCGCCGCCTCGAGTGTAAAGCCAAAAGCGCCGTTAAAAAAGTCCAGATCAGTCCCGATACTTGAATGGGTCCAGTCGCCCTGGATACCAAAAACGAAGTTACTGACCTGGAAGTCGTAGCCGCCTTCCACCGTGACCAAGGCGCCTTCACCGCCCAGACCACTCAAACTCAACGCGTCATCGAAATCCGGACCCGGGGTTTCAACGTCAACAGCCAACCGATGATTGACACCGCCATAACCACCACCGAAGCCAACATGGAAACCGGTCCAGTCGCCGGCAGGCATAACCGGCTCCGGCAAATCAGCCGCATAAGCAGTTCCAATTAAGGCCGTTGATGACAGAAAAATGGCACAAAGCCTGGAAAAAGAACGCCCCATCAAACTAACTCCTCGAAATAACTCCACTTACCAATTAGTTAACTCGTAGTCAGACTACTGACATTACGTCAAGTGACAAATGGCGAAATTGTGTCGTTTTTTGAAATGTGTGACTTATTTGCAACACTTTCTCAGTGCTGCGTCTCAGTTGACTGCGCGCCGAGCGAGTAAGGCATTCATATCAGCCCACAGCAGTGATCTGAGCGCCGAGGTGAGCAATTCGCGCTGTCCATCTTTGCCGCCAATAACGAAAACGCCATTTGACACAAGGCTATGCCGGTTTAATTTCTCCAACCATGAAACCGGCTGGAACGCACAACCTAAAGAAGCTGGCAGGTAGTTTACTTGCAGCTCTTGTCATGTGTCTTGCCTCGCATGCACAGGCAGAAGAAGTGGACCTGGAACTGGTACTCGCGATGGATGCATCCGGCAGCATCAGCAGTGCGGAGTACATATTGCAGCTGGAAGGAACAGCGGCTGCGTTTCGCGACCCTGCAATCCAGGCAGCCATTACTTCCGGCCCTGTGGGCAAGATAGCGGTCTCGGTGATGTTGTGGTCGGACGCTGCCTTCCCGAAGATCAAAAGCGGTTGGTTTGTGCTGGACAGTGCGAGTTCTGCCGAGACTTTTGCGAGGCTGGTGGAAACCTTCCAGTTGAACAAGGACCGCACCGTTGATATCGGCGGCGGTGGAACAGGCATCGGTGCGGGTGTACAGGAAGCCGTTGATATGCTCAACACCAACTCATACCGCGGTCTCCGCCAGGTTATTGATGTGTCCGGAGACGGCATCGAAACCGAGTTTTCGTTTTCCAAGGGCATCATGGTACGGGACGCCAAACTCCTCGCACGAGCAGAAGGCATAACCATTAATGGCCTGCCCATACTGTCGGAGAATTTCCCCGCACTTGATAAGTATTACCGTGACGAAGTGATCATCGGACCCGGTGCTTTCGTTGAAAAAGCCGCCAGTTTTGAAGACTTCGGGCGGGCCATACGCCGAAAGCTGCTGCGTGAAATTCAAAGCCAGGTCGCCATCGCGCCACAACCGGATCGCTGGCGCATCGCTGGCCGCAGGCAGACAGACAAATAGTCAGTTTGACGAAGTCCGGCGCGCCGCCTAAGACTTGGCGCGCAATAGGGATATACTTTTCATGTCACACAATTCGTTCGGTCATATGTTCCGCATCACCACGTTCGGGGAATCACACGGGGTGGCGCTGGGATGTGTCGTTGACGGCTGCCCGGCGGGCATTGCGATCACCGAAGACGACATCCAGTCATTCCTCGACAAGCGCAAGCCCGGCACGTCACGCTTCACTACCCAGCGGCGCGAACCAGATCAGGTGAAAATCCTCTCCGGCGTGTTCGAAGACGATCGCACCGAAGGACAGATTACCACCGGTACGCCGATTGCGCTGATCATCGAGAACGTCGACCAGCGCTCAAAGGACTATTCGGAAATCCGCGACAAGTTCCGCCCCGGCCATGCCGACTTCACCTATCTGGAAAAATACGGCGTGCGCGACTATCGCGGCGGTGGCAGATCGTCGGCCCGCGAAACCGCGGCACGCGTGGCCGCAGGGGCCATCGCGCGCAAGGTGACCCCAATGGTTGAAGTGCGTGCCGCCCTTGTGCAGATGGGCCCGCACAAGATCAACCGGAAAAACTGGGATTGGGACCAGGTCAGTGAAAATCCGTTCTTCTGCCCCGATGCGCAGGCCGCAGGCGAATGGGAAACCTATCTCGACGGGATCCGCAAGGCGGGATCATCGTGCGGCGCGGTGATTGAAGTTGTCGCGTCTGGCGTGCCTGCCGGATGGGGTGCGCCGGTTTACGGCAAGCTCGATCAGGACATTGCGTCGGCCATGATGAGCATCAATGCGGTCAAGGGCGTGGAGATCGGCAACGGCTTTGAGGCCGCCGCCATTACCGGCGAGGAAAACGCCGACGAAATCCGCATGACGGGCAACCAGCCGGAATTTCAGTCCAACAATGCCGGGGGCGTGCTAGGTGGCATCTCAAGCGGCCAGGACGTGGTGTGCCGGTTTGCGGTCAAACCGACCTCGTCGATTCTCACTCCACGCAAGACAGTGACCAGCAGCGGTGAGGAAACCGATATCATCACCAAGGGCCGCCATGATCCGTGCGTCGGCATTCGCGCCGTGCCGGTCGGTGAAGCGATGATGGCCATCGTGCTGGCTGATCATTATCTGCGCCATCGCGGCCAGAACGGATAGGCTGTTATGACCCGGGACTACGAAATCAAGGCGCTGCTGTTTGATGTGTTCGGCACGGTTGTTGACTGGCGCTCCGGCATTATCCGCGAGCTTTCCGCATGGGGCACAGACACCCATGTTGTGGCCGACTGGCCGGCAATCGCAGATGGCTGGCGCGGGCTCTATCAACCGGCCATGGAGCGCATACGCGCGGGCAATCGCGGGTTTGTGCGCCTGGACATCCTGCACGAGGAAAACCTGCGCGATATCTTTGCCGAGCATGGCCTTGATGCGCCGATCGGTGAGGAGATGCACCGTCTGGTGACTGCATGGCACCGGCTCGACCCGTGGCCTGATTGCGTATCCGGTCTCACGCGGCTGAAGGCCAGCTATGTCATCGCGCCGTGTTCCAACGGCAATATCGCGCTGATCACCAACATGGCCAAACGCGCCGGCCTGCCATGGGACGTTGTGCTGGGGGCAGAGGTGGCTCAAGCCTACAAGCCACATGCGCAGGCCTATCTGGGTTCAGCCGATGCACTGTCTCTGAAACCGGAACAATGCATGATGGTCGCAGCCCATCTGGATGATCTCGAAGCCGCCGCGGAACTCGGTTTTGCCACGGCCTATGTGCCAAGGCCCGACGAACACGGAAAAGGAACCGGTGCCAAAACCGCTCCTGACGGGTCGGTGGATCATGTTGCGATTGATTTCAACGCACTGGCTGAAAACCTGGATTGCTAGGGCTTGTCGCAAACCACCAGTTTCGACAGGAACACGGGACGGCTCTCGGCATGGACCAGGCCCGCTTCACTGAAGATGTCAGCCAGGTCCTCCTTTATGTAGCTGCCGTAGTACGGTTCATGGAAGTTTACCGGGAACGACTGCAGCATGCCGTCATAACCCTCGACGTCGCCCAGTTGCAGGGAGTCCATGAAGATCAGCCGCCCGCCCGGTTTCAGCACGCGGGCAAATTCCCCGGCGATGATGCGGCGCACCTTGGGCGGCACTTCGTGAAACAGGTAGATGGACGTCACCACATCCAGTGACGCATCGGCAAACGGCAGTTTTTCAGCGTTTGCAACTTCATAACTGACGGTAGAATAATCTTTCAGGTGGCGCTTTGCTTCTGTCAGGTAGGCGTCGGACAGATCCGACAAGATCAGGTCAATACGCGGGTAGGCCTGCTTGATAAACCGGCCAAAACGGCCCGTACCACAGGCAATATCCGCAATTTTTGTCTCGCGCTGATCACGCCCGCGCATGAACTCCCACAACGGCACAAGACATTCCCGGCGCATGGCATTGGTTGAGCCTGAAAACAGCACCTCGGTTTGCATGTCGTAGATTTCGGCACTGTCTTCGGTCAGGTATCCGCCGGTCTGATAGTGGAAGTTCTGCAGGAAATAGGCCGGCAGCTCTTCTGCCCTGTCAGGCGAATAAACCTCGGTGCCTTCGCCTTTTGCCTTGCGCTCGGCAGCAACCGGCACATCGGCCAGAAAGGCGCGTGAGGTTTTCAGAAGCCGGCCCGGTGACCCGTCTGCATCGCGCGGCAACGGATAATAACCGGCTGTGACATTGTCGAGATCACGCTGGAACGTGGCGGCCAGACTGCCCAGCAACTGTTGCATGCCAGGCCCCTTCTGCCGGGGTTTGTCGCGGGTAACTCCAGACACGCCCGGTTCGGTTTTGCGGAACTGTCCTGCCGCCAGCCCGTGACCCATGTACCAGGCAACGCGTGCGCCCTGGCGGGCCGTGTAGGCAAGTTTTTCAAATGGTGTCAGCATGGTCTTCACAATGTGCGCCCTGGCAGCGGTGTTTTCAAGAACCATGTTGCTGGATCAGGGTGGCCTTTGATTGCATCAGCCAAAGTTCACAAAAGTGATCGTTTCCGGACGTCTCACGCATGAACTGCCGGACCGCCGCCTTGTCGCGCCTTCCTGTTGCATGTATCCTGTGATCAATCTTGGTAACCGGCATTGATGCGAGACACTTTGCTGGCCGATGAGACGGTTCAAGTTCCAGTCTCTCACGCACGGTTAATCCCAAGTTTGACACTGCGGCCTCATGTTGTGCCGCGCCGTCTCCTTCTGCCAGAAAAATTGCGGCTATGCGCTGCAAGGGAGGAAAGACGATGGGTATTGCACTGACATTGCAGGAATATCTGGACGACAGCCACATCGCGTACGAAGTGACGTCGCACAAAAAAACAGATTGCTCGGCACAGACCGCAGAAGTCAGTCACGTGCCGGCGGATCAGCTTGCCAAAGGGGTGATCGTGAAATGGGACGACTTCTTTGTGCTCGCGGTTTTGCCGGCTTCGCGCCGCCTGGATATGAACCGTCTCAAGAAAGTCATAGGCGAGCCGGTGACACTGGCATCGGAACAAGAGGTAAGCATGCTGTTTCCCGATTGCAAAACCGGTGCCGTGCCGGTGATCGGGCCAGCCTACAAAATTGCCTCGGTTGTTGACTGGCAGCTCGATGACCAGGACGAAGTTTACTTCGAAGGTGGTGATCACCGTTGCCTCGTACACGTCAACGGCGTTCAGTTCGACCACCTGATGTACGGCATACCGCATGCCCGGTTGAGTGCGTAGAACCTGGAAGAACCAGCGCGTTTTGCTAAAGCGGCATGCGCTTAATTTGAGGCGTTTGAACAGCCTGAACTGGCTGATTGGTGGCATGACAAACCCGATTGAGAATGCAGCTTATGTGTCGGTTGGAAGGGCGTGCGGTTTTGCAGGCCTTGCCATTTTTTGCATCGTGATCGGATTGAGTTTTGATGCCGGGCTGGCAGCGCTGGTCGGCAGCAAGCTGTCGATAACTCTAAGTCTTGTCCTGCTGGTCCTGGCGTGGCGCGCGCCAACCCGCAACTACAAGAGAACGGAAACCTGGCTGATCCTGCAACCAGGTGACCGGCCACGGGCAAACGTCGCGCAACGGCTTATCGGCGGAACATTGCGCACTGTGTATCTATGGTTTGCACAACAGATCGCGGTTGTGACTATTGTGTTCAGCGTCAGTGCCATAGTTCTGCAGGCGCGTGATTTGACGTTGTAGTCCAGCCGATCGCCGAAAGAAGGAGATTCATCGATGGATATTTCTGCGACGCAAGAAGAACTCGAAGCAGGCCGCGGGTATGAGGCGCTTTTCGTGCCGGCGCTTTTTGCGCACTGGGCCGATCATGTGGCTGGCCGTGCCGCAGTGGATGACGGCGCTCATGTACTGGATATTGCGTGCGGATCGGGAGTGCTTGCACGCCAGGCGCTGGCCCGGTCAGGACCGTCCGGTCGTGTTGTCGGCATTGACCTGGCGCCAGGGATGATTGCCGCGGCAAAGGAAGTCGAGCCCAATGTCAAATGGGTTTTGGGCAGTGCCGAAGCGTTGCCATTCGACGCCGACACGTTCGATTGTGTCGTCTCGCAGTTCGGTATGATGTTTTTTCAGGATCGTGGCAAGGCGGCCAGCGAAATGTACCGTGTGACGAAGCCAGACGGTACATTGGCGATAGCAATCTGGAACTCCATCGACCAGAACCCTGCCTACCGAGATATCGTCTCCGTGCTGGACGAACAGGTCAGCACTGCCGCAGGAGACGCGGTGAGAGTGCCGTTCTGCCTGGGCAATCCGAATGAAGTGGCTGATATTCTTTCACAGGCCGGGTTTGACGGCATCGCTTTTGAAACCAGGGTCGAACAGGCGAGGTTCCCCAGTTCCCGAACGATGGTGGAAGTCGAGTTGCGCGGATGGCTGCCCCTGTTCGACATCAATCTCAGCGAGGAAAAAATCGCAGATGTGCTGATCAAATCGGACGCCAGGCTATCGAAGTATTCCGCACCGTCCGGCGAGGCGGTGTTCCCGACATCAGCCTACATCATGACTGCCCACAAGCCGAGATAACTGCCGTCAACCTCGTGCATGTCTACACTAATCCACATCCAGCGGTTCCGTGCCACCGGCCGACCCATCGCCTTTCAGGGTGATTTTTTCAATCCGCGCCTCTGCGGCTTTCAATTGCTTGTCACAATGGCTCTTGAGCTTTTCGCCGCGCTCATAGATGGCAATAGAATCTTCCAGGGAAACCTTGCCGGCTTCCAGTTTTTCGACAATCGCCTCCAGTTCGGCCAAAGCGGCTTCAAACGTCATCTCTGCAATGGCAGGTGCTTTATCGCTCATCAGTATTCATCCTCATCAACCGGTTGGGCAGCCTCGCCCGTACCATGCATCAACGCCTTGACATGCACACCAACCGAGCTTGACAGCCCGGCCAGATCATAGCCGCCTTCCAGCATGGAGACGATACGTCCATCACAATGTCTTGCCGCCAGGTCCATCAGCCTCAGTGTCACCCAGGCAAAATCTTCTTCCTTCAACTGCAATGAACCGAGCGGGTCGCGTTCATGAGCATCAAAGCCCGCCGAAATCAGCACCAGGTCAGGCTGGAAGGCATCAAGTGCAGGGAAAATCCGCGACAGCATGGCCTCACGGAACACCTCGCCACCGTCGCCGGCGCTCAGGGGCGCATTGAAGATGTTGCCTTCGCCTGTCTCCGATACCGCACCTGAGCCCGGAAACAGCGGCATCTGGTGGGTAGACCCGTAGAACAGGTCTTCATGCGACCAGAAAACGTCCTGTGTGCCATTGCCGTGATGCACGTCGAAATCCACCACCGCCACGCGGTCAAGATCGTAGACTTCGCGGGCATAGTGAGCCGCAATACCGATGGAGCTGAACACGCAAAACCCCATGGCGCGGGCTGCTTCGGCATGATGACCGGGCGGGCGGACAGCACAAAACGCATTGTTGACTTCCATGTTCATTACCGCGTCCACGGCGCGGGTACCGGCACCGACAGCGCGATAGGCAGCTTCAAGCGTGGAGGCATTCATCCAGGTATCTGGATCCAGCGCAATCTCGCCCTCGGTCGGACTGGACTGCTCGATGGCATGGACATAGTCTTCCGGGTGCACCAGCAGCGCATGATCGCGCTGGCCCTCAGGCGCTTCTTCACGGCGCAGATCCTCAAAATGAGGATGAGACAGAATGCGCTCCACCGCCCGCATCCGGTCGGGGCGTTCGGGATGGCCTTCGGGTGGTGCGTGCTCGGTGAAGACATCGTGGTGCAGAAGCAGCGTACTCATGAATGTGAAAGCCTTCCCCGGCAAATTTGTTGTCAGAATCAGTGTTGCGGAAAACCGGCGGCACAATCAAGCCCGCACCCCGGTTTCATGCACCAAAGAACGTTGTCAGCGAACCGCCAGCAGTTCAGGCGTAACCGCAATAATGGCTTGCGACCCATCGCGCACCATTGCGGCGAGGCCTGTCACCTGCGGCAGATGCATGGCCGAGAAGTAGGCAAGCATGTGGGTGTTTGCATCGGCCTGCGGTGAATTGCGGCCACGCGCGGCAAGGGCCGCTTTGGCGAGGCCGAAGCCGCCGACCGTCAATCCGAACAGGCGCAAAAACGGCGTTGCTGCAGCCAGCGCACGCTCGTCACCACTTGTCAGCCAACTGCTCACCAGATGCGAAGCGGACTCCAGCGCCTCAATTGCCCGCGACAGCTCGTCTGCGTCGGTACCAAGAGCAGATGCGGTTTCACGCATATCGGCGATCAGCTTCGCCATGGTTTCACCGCCGCGCAGGGCAATCTTGCGCGTCACCAGATCAAGCGCCTGAATACCGTTGGTGCCCTCATAGATCGGCGTGATACGTGCATCACGCAAGTGCTGTGCAGCGCCGGTTTCCTCGATATAGCCCATGCCGCCGTGCACCTGCACGCCGTCAGAGGCCACTTCCACGCCGATATCGGTACTGAATGCCTTGGCAACAGGAGTCAATAGCGCGGCCAGGTCGGCATTGTCGGTTCGTGTCTGTTCGGACGCAGCCGATCGGGACAGGTCAATGGCGCGGGCAGTGAGATAACAGATCGACCGGGCCGCCTGGGTCCTGGCCTTCATGTCCATCAACATGCGGCGCACATCCGGGTGTTCTATGATGGGCATTGCCTCAGCATCGCCCTTCCTGCGGCCCTGACGGCGTTCATGGGCATAGGCGAGTGCCTGCTGATAGGCGCGTTCGGCAATGGCGACACCCTGCATGCCCACATGAAGGCGGGCATTGTTCATCATGGTGAACATGCAGTTCAGGCCCCGTCCCTGTTCTCCGACCAGCCAGCCGATTGCACCGCCGTCATCGCCAAAGCGCATGGTGCAGGTCGGCGAGGCATGAATGCCCAGCTTGTGTTCCAGGCCGATGCATTTGACGTCATTGCGCCGGGTCGGATTGCCCGCTTCATCAATGAGAAACTTCGGTACCAGGAACATGGAAATGCCACGCGTTCCCTCAGGCGCATCGGGTAAGCGCGCCAGCACCAGATGAATGATGTTTTCCGTCAGATCATGCTCGCCATATGTGATATAGATCTTGGTGCCGGTAACGGCATAGCTGCCGTTATCCAGCGTTTTCGCCTGCGACCTGACGCCGGACAGGTCCGACCCTGCCTGCGGTTCGGTCAAATTCATCGTGCCGGTCCAGTCTCCGGCCACCATTTTGGGCAGGAATTGCTGCTTCAGCTGGTCGGACCCGTGGGCCTCTATGGTTTCCACCGCCCCCTGGGTCAGCAGGGTGCCGATACCATAGGCATTGGATGCGGTGTTCCACAGTTCCTGAACCGCCAGCGAGACCATGATCGGCAGGCCCTGGCCGCCAAGCGCTTCATCGCACGGCAAGGCTGCCCAGCCTGCTTCACACCATTGCTTATAGGCGGATTGCCACCCCGGTGCGGTTGCAACCGAATTGGTATCCGGATCCAGCGTGCATCCGTGCTTGTCCCCGTCGCGGTTCAGCGGTGCGATCACATTTGCGGCGAACTTGCCCGCCTCCTCAAGAACCGCCGCGACAACGTCATCACTCAACTCTTCAAACACCCCCGACGACATCAGGGACGAAAGCCCGGCCACATCGTTGAGCGTATCGTGCAGGGTGTGTGTGTGTGGCGAAAACATGGACGGCTTCCAATGCGGTTTTACTTGACGGAACAGGTGTTAAAGCGGCAAGGCATGCACCCTGACCCGCAAACGTTCTTACATTGATACTATCCGACATGAGCCACGTCACTACAGACATTGCCGCAGCCGCTGCAGCCTTGCGCGACGGCGCACTGGTCGCCTTTGCCACCGAGACCGTTTACGGCCTCGGTGCCAATGCGTGTGACGGTCAGGCCGTTGCGCGCATTTTTGAAGCCAAGGGCAGACCCTCTTTCAACCCACTGATCGTGCACGTGCCGACGACCGAAGAAGCCATAAAGCTGGGCAAGTTCAACGCGGACGCCCTGAAACTGGCAGAAACCTTCTGGCCCGGCCCCTTGACGATTGTGGTTGAGCGCGCCGATGACTGCCCGGTGAGCAAACTGGCCAGCGCCGGGCTGTCGTCGCTGGCAATCCGTGTGCCGGGGCGGGAAAGCGCGCGCCAATTGCTGCAGTTGGCGGGCTGCCCGGTTGCGGCACCCAGCGCCAACATATCCGGCCAGATCAGCCCGACCCGGGCGCAGCATGTGGTTACCGGACTGGGCGAGCGCATCTGGGGTGTTGTAGACGGCGGGTCTTGTGAAGTGGGGCTGGAGTCAACAATCATCAGTTGCCTGGGCGAAACGCCGGTTATCCTGCGCCCCGGTGGATTGTCACGGGAACAGATCGAGGAAGGTTTGGGCAAGCCCGTCGACAGCCAGACCGGATCGACCAATGACCCGATTTCGCCCGGCCAACTTGCCAGTCATTACGCGCCAAATGCGACGGTCCGGCTGAATGCAAAGGAAGCCCTGCCCGGCGAAGCCTACCTGGCCTTCGGCAAACGCGAACCGGAAGCCGACATTGTGCGCAATCTGTCACCAACCAAGAACCTGCACGAAGCAGCGGCAAACCTGTTCGCCATGCTGCACACACTCGACATGCTGGGGGCTGAGACCATTGCCGTTGCGCCGATCCCAAACGAAGGGCTGGGCGTGGCCATAAATGACCGCCTGGCCCGCGCCGCTGCGCCACGGGATTAGGATGGGATCCGATGCGTCGCCCCGGCGAAGTCTAGGGGTATAGTGATATTCCACTTACCGCGATGGTTTGACCAAAGATGCCCCTTTCATGTTCCGCACCTGTGACTAGACTAACCTCACAACGGCTGATTGAAGCCCGTCCCAGATATTCGCTGTAGTGCACTCAATGGCGCGGATGGGCGAATTTCGTTGAAAAAGTCGGTTCAGAAAGTTGTTTTTGAGATGTTTGAAGAATAGTTGAATCGCGTTCGGCTACGCGGTTTGTGGCTGTTTGTTAATTGGGAAGAGTTTTGCCAGCTTTCTGAGGTT
>JABDRA010000387.1 GCA_013041995.1 Anderseniella sp.
GTGTCAGCACATCGCCTAGCAGCAGGCTGGATGAGAGCACCCCGACCACTGGTATGAGCAGGGTGCCGATCGCTGCTGTTGACGCAGGCAATCGGGAAACCAGGCTGACCCACGCCGCATAACATAAAGCGACCGGGCCAACGACATGAAACGCAAATACGGCTAGAACCGAAGCACTCGGGACGTTGAGCGTCCAGGGTTGTTCAAACAGCAAGGCACCTGCCCAGGCGGGCAGGGCTGAAACTCCGACCAACCAGGCAGAGCGCGCCAGAGGCGCGATTGTCCAGTTCCGCGCCTTGAGCAACACGGTGCCGGCAGCCCATGACACGGCTGCTCCCAGCATGAACAAGAAGCCCGCCGGATGATCGATGAAGTTCCTTGCGTCACCGGCAAGCAGTGTTGCCAGTCCGGCCATGCCGAGCAGTAATGCGGCAAGACGGTTCAGGCCAAATCTCTCCCCCAGAAAAATCACTGCCAGCAAGGCAGCCCACATCGGCATGGTGAAGGCGATGATGGCAGCCTTTGAGGTTTCGGTGAGCAACTGGCCGAAAGCGGTGAACACATTGAAGCCGAATACAGTCAACAGGCTGGCGATGATCATGGGCATACGTTCACATGCAGGTACCCGAAGGTGTTCTCCGGCCCGGTGTGCCATGATGGCCAGCAGTACGGCGCCAAGCGAGAAGGCCAGCGCGCGGAACGTCCACGGTGGGATGGACCCGAGTATGAACTTGACCGCGGGCCAGTTCAGCCCCCACAAAACCCCGATCATCATGACCAGCGCAACGGCGCCTGCTTGCGATCTGGTCATATGGTCAATCCAAATGGTTTCGCGCCGTTGCTGCCCGGCTTGAAGTTTCAAGGCTCACGTCATGTCAGGAAAACTCAAAACCTAAATGTGGGCAAGCCTTGTCCATGCACGGCTTGGCTGCACAAAACACAGTGCTGACTTATCTCACACCCACCAGGCAGGCGCCATCGACTTGGCCAGTCTCGACAGCCTCATGAGCTTCGACCATCTGGTCAAACTCAAACCGGGCTCCTACATGATGACGTAGTTTGCCGGCGCTGAGTAATTCGCTGACGCCAGCCAGGGCCGCAGCCCGCTGGCTGTCGCTGAGCGCGAAGATTGAAAATGGCTTCAGTGCGATATTGGCATACAGCATCTGGCCGAAAGGCAGGACTGGAGCCGGGTTCAGGTCGGACGCATATGCCGCGATAACCGAACGCGGGTTTAACGCGGGCAGGCCGTGTTCCAGTGTCAGGGCAAGGGCAGCATCACAGACCCGGTCAATGCCGTCAGGTGCTGCTGCCTGCAGCCTGTCGGCCAGACCCGGCGCGGTGTAGTCAACTGTTGTGCTCGCGCCCAACCTTGCCAACTCTTCAGACTTTGCCGGCCGTGACAACGCAATCACCTTTGCCCCCGCTGCTTTCGCAATCTGCACGCCATAGCGCCCGACCCGCCCGCCGGCACCAGTCACCAGAACGGTTTTACCTGCCACCGCTCCATCCCCCAGTACGCCATGCCACGCGGTTGCCGCAGGTACTCCAATGCAGGCGCCGTCTGCAAAGCTTGCAGATTTCGGCAATTCGATTGCCAGAGTTGAAGAGATAGCCAGCATGCTGCTTGCGGTGCCATGTGGCCTGCCGGCTTGCGCCGCGAACAGCCAGACATGTTCACCAATTCTTTCCCCCGACACACCCTCCCCAACAGCAACGATAATCCCCGCACCGTCATTATTGGGTATGATGCGCGCAAACCTGCCAAGCTCGCGGCCTGTGGTTCGCCGTTTGACGTCGGTCGGGTTGACAGCCGACACTTTGGTGTCGACGAGCACTTCGCCGGCCGCAGGTTCAGGTGCTGGCATGCGCTCCAATTGCATCACATCGCGGGCTGCACCGGCCTTTGCATAGCTCCACACGCGTATGGAAGAGCCGGCGCTCACTTTTCCATGTACTCGCCACACTTCGGAGCCGGAGAATTGCCCCATGGCATGATCGGTACGGTCGAGGTGGAGTTTTGCGGGCTGCCTTCAATGACGCGGTCGGAGTACACCAGGTAGACCAATGTGTTGCGCACAGGGTCGCAGCCGCGCACGATTTGCAGTTTCTTGAAAAACAACGATCGGCGTTGCTTATACACTTCGTCTCCCTGCTCAAACTTCTCCTTGAAGCTCACCGGGCCGACCTGGCGGCAGGCAAGCGACACTTCCGAACGTTCCTCGGCAAAACCAGCCCAGCCTTTCCAGCCACCGATTTCCGGCAGGGTGAAGTGACAGGCGACGCCTTCAACAAGAGGATCATCCAGCGCGTAGACGGCCAGCTTGGCATTGGGTGACAGCAGCCGGAACACGGTCGACTTCTTGAAGATCAGTTCAGGATCATCGTCATCGGCGATTGCCGGGCTGACGGCAGCGGCTGTCATCAACACGGCCGAAATGGTCGCGGCCATGAGGGATTTGAACAAGGTCATGGGAAACTCCGTTAAATGGCGTGCAGGCAATGCTAAATTGGTATGGCTTTGAAGTTAGTCCAGTGCTGCCATCGCCTTGAAACCGTTCTCCAGGTCCTTCTTCAGGTCCCGAACATCCTCAAGCCCAATGTGCAGGCGCAACAGATGGCCTTCACGATCCCACGTTGTTGCTGTCCTATAACTGGTGACGTCACACGGAATTACAAGGCTCTCAAACCCGCCCCACGAATAGCCCATGCCATACAGCGTCAGCGAATTGAGAAAAGCATCAACAGCTTGCTGGTTACTGGTTTTCAGTACCACACCGAACAGACCCGATGAGCCAGTAAAGTCACGCTTCCAGATGTCATGGCCGGCAGCGCCGGGCAGGCCTGGATGCAGAACCTCCGCCACTTCGTCGCGTGTCCTTAGCCACTCGGCAATATCAAGTGCCGATTTCATATGCCGCTCCAGGCGCACGTCCAGTGTGCGAATACCACGCAGCGTCAGATACATGTCGTCCGGCCCGGCACACAATCCCATCTGCTCATAGGTGGTCTTGAAACGGTCCCAGTGTTCTTCACAGACCGTGATACATCCCATCATGCAATCCGAATGACCCACCAGATACTTGGTGGCGGCCTGGAAAGAGATGTCGCAACCATGTTCAAACGCCTTGAAATAGTGTCCGCCGGACCAAGTGTTATCAATGGCGACAAGAACTCCATGAGCGTGCGCGGCTTTGGCGATTGCAGGTATGTCCTGCATCTCAAATGTCTGCGAACCGGGACATTCGGTCATCACCAGCCTGGTATTGGGCTTTATCAAGTCGGCAATGCGGGCCCCGATCAACGGGTCATAAAATGTTGTTTCTATACCCATGCGCTCAAGCAGGCCGTTGCACAGGCTGCGGGTTGGCCGATAGGCACTGTCGGTGACCAGTAAATGATCGCCGGTGTTCAGGAATGCCATCATGACTGTGGATACCGCGGCCAGTCCGGACGGGGTCAGCCTGCAGGCATGGCCGCCTTCCAGCTGTGCGATAGTTTCTTCCAGTGCGCGCGACGTCGGCGTTCCCTTGCGCCCGTAAGTATAGGGCTGGTTTTGGGCCCGCAAGGCATCGGTGTTCGGGTACAGGATTGTAGACGCATGGTAGACGCCGGGGCTGACAATGCCATGTTCGGAGTACTGCCGGCCTGCTGTGACAAGATCGGTTGCCGGTTGGTGCGAGGCACCCTTGGAGCTTTTCATGGGATGGGCTTTCACAGACTGAAATGGATCAACCCTGTTTACCGTTTCTGTCAGCTTTGAGAAGAATTTTTTTGTTGAACAGCTTGACGATGGTTGGAATTTGGGCAGGATACCTGTCGTGCTCGCTTAATAGGCGCGTACTCAGGGAGTAAAAATTGAAATACTCATGGACGGTGGCTATTGCTGAACCGGAACCAAACAGCGCGGCAGATAAGACACCTGCCGGGTTGCCTTTTCGCTCTTGTTGCAAGAGCAATGGCCCAATCTCAAATGATCAAAGGAAATACAAATGAAACGTACGTTGCTTTCGCTTGCTCTCGGTACAGCTGTATCGCTGGCTGGCATTTCAGCTGCTTCAGCAGGCACCCTTGATGACGTCAAGTCCAAGGGTTTCATCCAGTGTGGTGTGAGCCAGGGCCTGATCGGCTTCTCAAACCCAGATGACAAGAACAACTGGACCGGCCTTGACGTTGACTTCTGCCGCGCAGTTGCCGGTGCGGTATTCGGCGACGGCCAGAAAGTGAAGTTCACGCCATTGTCAGCCAAGGAGCGTTTTACAGCTCTGCAGTCCGGTGAAATCGACATTCTGTCGCGCAACACCACATGGACCATGGGTCGTGATACGTCACTTGGCCTGGTGTTCGCCGGTGTGACTTACTACGATGGCCAGGGCTTCCTGGTTAAGAAGTCTCTTGGTGTCGACAGCGCGCTGAAGCTTGATGGTGCATCGGTGTGCACACAGACCGGTACTACCACCGAACTCAACCTGGCCGACTATTTCCGCGCCAACAACATGAAGTATGAAGTTGTTGCCTTCGAAAAGGCTGATGAAGTTATCGCCGCATACGATTCCGGTCGTTGCGACGTGTTCACGACCGATCAGTCCGGCCTGTACGCCGAGCGCCTAAAGCTGAAGAACCCCGACGAAAACGTGGTTCTTCCTGAAATCATTTCCAAAGAGCCGCTGGGCCCGGTTGTCCGTCAGGGCGACGATGCCTGGTTCAACGTTGTAAAGTGGACCTACTTTGCGCTGATCAATGCTGAAGAAGCCGGCGTAACTGCGGCTAACGTCGATGACATGACGGCCAACTCGACAGATCCGAACATCCGCCGCCTGTTGGGTGTTGAAGGCGACTTCGGCAAGGCTATCGGTCTTGAAAACAACTGGGCTGCCAATGCAGTCAAGGCTGTTGGCAACTATGGCGAAATGTTTGATCGCAATGTTGGTCCTGACACCAACCTGAAGATCAGCCGTGGCGTCAATGCGTTGTGGAGCAAGGGCGGCATTCAGTACGCACCGCCTGTGCGCTAGTAACAACATTTAAGATTGTCCGGCATGTTGCGTTTCTTGTGCGCAGTTTGCCGGGCAGTATTTAGTCCTTTTGTATTGAGATATTGAATTTGACTGTTCCTGTGGTGGAACGACCCGGCACAAGACCGGGCGGCAGGAAATCTGAAGGGTGAGGGCTCGCGAGCGGTATTGGCGTATCGTGTTTGCGGGCAGGAAAAAGGGGCAATGATCTGATGGCTTCGCAATTTTGGCGTTCCCGAGATCAGCTCAGCAGGGTGAAGGCAGCAGCATGAGTGTAACCACGGGCGTCGACGGCCCTCCAAAAGTCGCATTTTTCAATGACCCAAGAGTCCGGGCGATCGGCGTACAGGCGATACTGATTGCCGTTATTGTTTTCTTTGCCTGGCAGATGGTTCAAAACACTCTGGCCAATCTGGAACGGGCAAATATCGCCTCAGGCTGGGGCTTCCTCGACACCACAGCGGGTTTTGACCTGTCGTTTACCCTGATCCCTTATTCGGAATCCTCGACTTATGGCCGGGCGATAACCGTTGGTGTCCTCAACACACTCCTGGTTGCGTTTTGCGGTATTGTTACCGCAACGATCATCGGTTTCATCGTTGGCGTCATGCGCCTGTCAAAGAACTGGCTGGTGGCCAAGGTCGCCGAAATCTACATTGAAGTAGCGCGAAACATTCCGCTGCTGATCCAGATGTTCATCTGGTACAAGGTGGTGCTGGCAGCACTGCCCAATCCGCGGGAAGCCTGGTCCATCGGAGGCACAGTTTTCCTTTCCAATCGTGGGATTACCATTCCAAAATTTATCTGGGGTGACGGAGCATGGATGATCGGAGTTGCGGTAATAGCGGCGATTGTCGGCATCGTGTTTTTGAGGAAATGGGCGCACAAACGCCAGGAAGCGACCGGCGAACAGTTCCCCGTGTTTCTCACGTCGCTCGGCATTTTGTTCGGCCTGCCACTCTTGACCTATTTCGCATTGGGCGGTCCGGTTGAGTTTGAGTTTGCCGAGCAGGGCAACTTCAATCTGCGCGGTGGTGTTGGCCTGGTCCCGGAATTTGCTGCACTTTATTTTGCCTTGTCGGTCTACACCGCATCATTCATCGCAGAGATCGTCCGCTCCGGCATACTGGCGGTTAACAGGGGCCAGACCGAAGCTTCTTATGCTCTTGGCCTGAGACCCAACCCGGCACTTCGTCTGGTGGTTATTCCACAAGCCATGCGGGTGATCATTCCGCCGCTGGCCAGCCAGTATCTGAACCTGACCAAGAACTCGTCCCTGGCCGTCGCAATCGGCTTTCCTGAATTGGTGGCAGCCGGCGGCACGGTCATGAACCAGTCCGGACAGGCGGTGGAAATC
>JABDRA010000390.1 GCA_013041995.1 Anderseniella sp.
GCCAACGCCCTTGAACGTGCCTGATACGAGGCCGGGAGGACCGTAGGCAACTGCGTCATCTGCAACCTTGCCGCCACTTTCACCAATACCGTCACCGACTTCGCGGGCGCCGTCAGCAAGACCCTTGCCTGCGAAGTAGAAGCCTTCAGCAACACCTTCGACCGGGTCGGGGCCGGGGGTGAACTTGTCTTCTGCCGGCGCGGACCTGTTGTAGTTGCCATAGACGGTTACTTCGGCAGGCTCGTTGCTCGCTGCGAAGACGGGTGAACCCGCAACCGCGAAAGCGGCCATGACGCCCATGATTGCGACACCGGAGAGGATGCGTTTGATCTGCATGTCTTGTTCCTCCTTGTTGAACAGTTACAGCGATTTAGACACAAACCAGATGGCACCGGTTCGGCGTAACTGCGGCGAATATGTGGGAGTAGGTTAAATTCATTTAATCTGTTTTGTTTGCAGTTCCGGCGAAACTGGTGAACAAGACCCTACCATCCTGTTTCATCCCCAACTGACCAGCCGCAAAAGTCGATGAATTATCGCCATGCCTATCACGCCGGAAACCATGCTGATGTGCTCAAGCACGTGGTATTGGCGCGCGCCATCGGGCATCTGGCGCGCAAAAACAAGCCGTTTCGGGTGATCGACGCCCATGCCGGCATTGGCCTGTACAGCCTTGAAAGCGAACAGGCGGGCAAGACGCTGGAATGGCGCGACGGGCTGGGGCGGCTGTATGATGAGGCAGGCGGCCGGCTGGTGCTGGACGATGAAGCAGCCGAAACCCTGTTGTCGCCGTGGCGCGAGATGGTGGAAGCCGTAAATTCGCGCGGGCAGGGGCTCGCATGGTATCCCGGCTCTCCGGAACTCTCCGTCCTTTTGACCCGGCCCGATGACCGGCTGGTGTTCAACGAACTGCACCCGGAAGATTTTGAAACACTTGCCGGACTGTACGAACGCGAAAAGCGGGTACGGGTAACGCAGGCTGAAGCCACCATTGCGGTGAAGGCCAACCTGCCGCCGCCGGAACGGCGCGGTATCGTGCTGATCGACCCGCCGTTTGAAAAGCGTGATGATGATGCACGTGCGCTCGCCATGCTGGAGCAGGGTTACAAGCGCTTTGCCACCGGCTGCTTCATGCTGTGGTATCCGGTAACCGGCGACGGGCTGTCGCGACGGCTGGCCGAGGCGGCGCGGAAGTCGGGGCTCAAGCGCATGTTGCAGGTGGAGTTGATGGTACGTCCGGCGACCATTAATGGCGGGCTGGCAGGCTCCGGCCTGATCATCGTCAATCCGCCGTGGCCGCTGGCCGAAGAACTGCCCGGCCTGATGCCCGCCTTGTCGGAGCGTTTGCGCCAGGGTGAGGCGTCATGGACTGTCGACTGGCTGGCTGGAGAATAGGCTGAACGGCTTTTAAAGTTAGCCTACTGCTTCTCCTCGTAGTGAGACCAGACCTCGCTGGTGCCGTCCAGTTTCACCAGCACGACATCGTGGGCCTCCCGGTAGGTGCCCATTTCCATGCCGGGGGATCCGGCAGGCATGCCCGGTGCCGACAGGCCGATGGCTTCCGGGCGCTGTTTCAGCAATCGCTCGATATCGGCGATCGGTACATGGCCTTCGATGACATAGCCGTCCACGGTGGCGGTATGACACGAGGCATGCTGCGGTTGGATGCCGAGCTTTATCTTGTGCTGGGCGAGAGAGCCCATGTCCATGTCGGAGGTTTCGACCTTGTGGCCGGCGGCGCGAATGTGATCGACCCAGGCCTTGCAGCAGCCGCACGACGCGGTCTTTGCCACGTCGAAACTGAGCGTGCCGGCCCATGCAGGAGAGGCTGCGAGTACGAGGGTTGCAAGAGCGAGGACGAAGCGGTTCTTCATGACAGGGTTCTTTCAATTGCACAGGTGATTTCGTCCTGCGAAGATGCGCTGACAATTGTGGCAATTCAAGTGTGCAGGAGTAAGTCGATGATAGGGGTGAAGGACAAGGTCGCGCTGGTGACCGGATGCGGCAGTGCGGGCGGGATCGGTTTTGCCTGTGCGAAACTGCTCAGGGCGGCGGGCGCGAAAGTCGCCATCACCTCGACCACCGACCGCATCCATGAGCGGGCAGATGAAGTGGGGACAGGTGTGTTTGCCCATGCGTGTGATCTGACAGACGTTGCCCAGGTGGACGCGCTGGTGACGGCAACGGAAACAGCGCTCGGACCGATCGACATCGTCGTCAACAATGCCGGCATGGTGCAGATCGGTCACGATGAACCCTCAAGGCTGATCCAGGATATTCCCGATGAGCAATGGCGCCGCGGCATGGACATCAACCTGACCACGGTGTTCAACGTGACGCGTCGGGTGGTGCCGTCGATGATCGAGCGCAGGTACGGCCGCATCGTCAATATGAGCTCGGTGACCGGGCCGCTGGTCTCCAACCCGAAGGGTACAATCTACTCCGCGGCCAAAGCGGCCATCATGGGCATGACCCGCGCGCAGGCCATTGAACTGGCCGAGTACAACATCACGGTGAACGGTATCGGGCCGGGCTGGATCGAAACGCCGTCGTCGTCACCGGAAGAAATCTTCGCCGGTCAACAGGCGCCCATCGGCAGGCCCGGGACAGCGGATGAAATCGGCCAGGTGGCTCTGTTCCTGGCCAGCGAGGAAGCAAGCTTCGTGACCGGCCAATTGATCGTGGCAGACGGCGGCAATACCCTGATGGAATACAAGGGACCGGCCGAGGGATATTACTAGGAACCGGTTGGTCTCAGCATAGTCGGCCACGGCCAGGAGAGCCGATTCCACTTAACCTGTTACATCAGCCATTTGGCGCGGTTCGGACAGGTTTTGTTTCGGAGCCGAAACCATCCTTGGTCGCAGCGCTGGTTTAACGGCTTCCGAAACATTGATTCATTTCAATCGGTTGCAGACGCCGCCGAAAACGTTGAATCAAGCGTTTACTCGTCCGGCACGGTGCGCGGATTACCATCCTTGTCGACGGCGACCATGACAAAGTCAGCGTCGGTAACCTTGACCTTTTCATGTGTGAGATAGCGCTGAGCCCAGGCTTCCACCTCGATGGTCATGGACGAGCGGCCCACTTTTGACACGTTGGTGTACAGCTCCAGCGTGTCACCGATTTTCACCGGCAGCTTGAATGACAGGGCGTTGATGGCGGCGGTCACGACACGGCCCTTGGCGCGCTCGCCCGACCTGATGCCGGCTGCCAGATCCATCTGTGCCATGACCCAGCCGCCGAACACGTCGCCGGCCGCATTGGCATCTGCCGGCATCGCCGGCATCCGCATTGTCAGATCGCCCTTGGGCGCGGAGTGTGAAGAATCATTGCTCATGGGATGTCACTATTGCCGTGCATTGGACCGATGTGCAAGCGCTGCCGCCAGGGCCATGATCGCCATTACCCAGAAGCCGATATTGGTCCAGGTGCCTTGCAGGTAACCGACGCCCTGCGAGGCAAGTGCGCCCAGCCCGATCTGGAGAAAGCCTGCAAGGCCTGCACCCGACCCGATGTTTTTCGGGTCAACGGATATGGCCGCGGTGATGCCGTTTGGAATGGTCAGGCCGTTGCCGAAGGCACATAGCGCCATGGGCAGGAACAGGGTTGAGGGATGGGTGAATCCGGTGACGCCGAAGACCAGCAGGAATGCTGCACCTGCCAAAGTAAGCAGGTTGCCGATGCGGATCATGCGGTCATTGCCGAGGCGCATCGAGTAGCGCCCGGAGACAAAGTTGCCGGCCATGTATCCCAACGCAGAACACATGAACCAGATGCCGTAATCGATTGCCGAGTAGCCACGCACGGTGACCATAATGAACGGTGCGACCGCCAGGTAACAGAAGAAGACGGCGCTGCCGAACGATATGGTCGCGGTGTAGCCGAGGAAGGATCTGTTCTTCAGCAAGGTCATGTACAGCCGCGTGCGAATGAGGCTGGCACCGGGCTGCAATGACTGATTGGTTTCGCGCAGGCGCGCGAGTGCGGTCAGGAAAACCAGCGAACCGATGCAAGCCAACACCCAGAAGCCGGCGCGGAAAGAGAACCATTGATCCAGTGTGCCGCCGATGACAGGTGCGACCATGGGGGCCAGGACCCAGGCCATTGTAATGTATCCCAGCACGGAGGCGGACTGCTCACGCGAGAACAGGTCGCGCACGATGGCGCGCGACAGGATCATCCCGGCAGCGCCGCCAACCGCCTGCAACCCGCGTGCGACAATCAGCATTTCAATAGAGGTGGAAAGGGCGCACATGATGCTGGCGCAGATAAACAATGCCAGTCCGGCCAGCAGCATGGGCCGGCGGCCATAGCGGTCAGACAGTGGACCATAGATCAACTGGCAGATGGCGAGCCCTGCCAGATACACGGTCAGTGTCATCTGAACCACACCTGACGAAGCCTGAAACGTGGATTGCAGGCCGGGCATTGACGGTACAAACATGTTCATCGCCAATGGGCCGATAGCCGCCATGGCGATGAGAAGCCCATAGGGTGCACGTTGTTTCGCGACCGGTGCTGCTGACGCTGTTGAAGAGTTCATGGCTTGCTATAAGACACCAATTGAGGCCTGAGTGACAC
>JABDRA010000391.1 GCA_013041995.1 Anderseniella sp.
CCCATCCACTTCCTGCAGCAGCCGCACTTTGTCTTCGAAGGCCATGGCCTGCACCGGATTATCGTCGCTGTACAGGCTTATATTGGTGCGTGGCGGTGCTGCCGAGACATCGCCTGCACCGGACTGGATACTGCGTACCGTGTCGGCAGCGCGTGCCAGGGCTGCCTGGGATAATTCAGCGGAATGCGCATAAGCGGATGTTTCGCCGCAGACTGCGCGCAGCCCGAAGCCCTGGTTCACATCAAAACTGGCGGTTCTGAGTTGACCATCGTCAAACACCAGATTTTCAGACTGGCAGTACTCCAGGAACAGTTCGCCGTCATCGCTGTTGATCAGCGCGTCTTCGGTCAGCCGCAAGGCAGCGTCACGGTCCAGTCCGGTTTCGGCGAAAAAAATGTCGTCACTGGCAATGCTGTCGGTCATGGGTAGCCGGCCTCCGGATAAGTATGCGAAGTCTCATCGTTAGCAGTATCACCCGATGATGCAACTGCAATAACAGCAGGTCGTCGCCACATCAGGTTCAGGCTGTTAGCAAACACCCTGAACCTTGTGACGCGCGACGACTCAGCTGTTGTCGAGCAGGGCCTGGTAGGATGCCGTAAAGCCATCCAGCGAGATCGGCATCTTGATGGCTGCACCGGGGGCTTCATAGATGATGAAGTTTGCTGAACTGCCCTTCTTCATTTTGGCCAGCGTGGCTTTTTGCGCTTCTGCGGTTGCAGTGCACAAACCAGGTGCTACCCTGGTTTGTGGCAGGCAGCGGACAAATGGCACCCGGCCAACTGCGGCCCCGTCGATTTCCAGCGCAATACCGGTGGGCAGGAACACTCCGATCGGCGCCATGATCTGCATCATGGTTGCTGACCTGTCGCCCTGTTTTTGCTGGCGCATGATCAGTGAAAGCGCAATCTGCGGACGTTTTGCGTCACGGCTGATCTGCACCATGGCGCAGACTTTCTGCGCCGGAATATCCTTGCCCTGGGCGTCCTTGCGGGCCGGGCGGCTCTCACACTGGACTTTCCATTTGCCGTTTTCAGCGACCAGTTCCGGCGCCGGACGGTTTGGTCTTGCAGCATTGGGTGTGTTGACCCGTGGCCCAAACTGTTTCGGCGACGGCGGTGGAGTTTGCTGCTGGGCCATGGCGGACGTTGCCAGGACTGACACGATACCTGCTGTTGCCAGAGCTGATATGATACCGGCTGTTGCCAGAACTGAAGCCGTATTGCGAATCACATTGAATTTTTTGGCCACTGGATATCTGCTCCCTACACGTTGACTGAATTTGAACTGCCGCTCATTCCGATGAATTTGCGTGTATGCCAGAGGCGGAGCCAATTTAGCAAGCCGACTGTGCAATTTCATCTTCGAAACACGCTGATTGACTGTATTTGATGTTTGTTCTGCACTCTTCGTGTGCAATTGAGGCTTTATTGCGATCATTGTCGAGCTATAGCCTGTTCCACACATAGAAGCGTTTGACCGATTTTCCACATCTGCCGGCTGAACACGGCTCCCGCCGAGGTCCGGGTGACTACAAGGAACGCGTAAGGCGGTCGGGAGGGCGCAGAAAACCGGCCTTTATTGGACCAGATCAGTCCATCTGCATTGTTGCAAAGCTTGCCCGATGTCTCACATCGCGCATCGCTTCGGGCCTGGCCGAGTGAACTGATTTGGCGCCATCAAACGCTTCTATTTGGGTGGAAATGGCTCTAATGATGCAGCAACTCCAAACCGTGCAATTTTGACGCGCCTCATGACAGTTGCAGCCATTGGTCGATTGTGGTTCAACAGACACATGGCAGAAGTGCGGCAATCTTGTTTACAGCCAGGCCTGCACATCTGAATGCAATTCATGGCGGTTTTCTCCCGCCTGCGAACTTTAAGAGGGCAATATGCGCAATTTGTTTGCGAGCTTGACTGTGCTTGGAGCCAGCCTGTCGGCTGCGCCTGCTGCAGTCGCGGCAGGTCTTGGCCAGCCGGTAGATTGGCAGATGAACCTGCAAGAATCGGCATCGCCGGTCATGACGTTCATCACAAGCTTCCACAATGGACTGGTGATTCTGATCACCATAATCTGCCTGTTTGTTCTGGGCTTGCTGATTTGGGTTTGCGTGAAGTTCAACGCCAAGGCCAATCCGGTCCCGTCGCGCACGACCCACAACACACTTGTTGAAGTTGTCTGGACCGTGGTCCCGATCCTTATTCTGATCGGCATCGCCATCCCGTCATTCCGGCTGCTGTATTTCCAGCGCGACTTTCCGGCCGCTGAAATGACCGTGAAGGCGATCGGCAACCAATGGTTCTGGTCCTATGAATATCCCGAGCACGATGTGTCATTTGACCAGTATCTGAAAACCAAGGAAGAGCTTAAGGACGGAGAGCCTTATCTGCTCGCCACGGACACCGAGGTGGTTGTTCCGGTGAACAAGGTTGTGCGTGTCATCGTCACTGCAAACGACGTGCTGCATGCCTGGACCATTCCGTCTTTCGGTTCGAAGATCGACGCAGTGCCGGGCCGGCTGAACGAAACCTGGTTCAAGGCGGAAAAAGAAGGCGTGTTTTACGGCCAGTGCTCTGAACTGTGCGGTAAAGACCATGCCTACATGCCGATTACCGTGCGTGTGGTGTCTGAGGATGAGTACGCCGCCTGGCTTGAAAAGGCCAAGACTGCCGGCGTCGAACAGGCGCAGGAGCACCTTGCCGGGATATTGAAGACCAAGGGCAAGCTGGCGCTGGGAGCTTCCGGCGGGTCGGCAAACTGATTTGACTGTTTAGAACGAGGGAAAGCCTTATCATGGCAAATGCAACAACGGCACATGACGATCATGAGCACAACCCGACCGGTTGGCGCCGATATGTCTATTCCACCAACCACAAGGACATCGGTACGATGTACCTTTGGTTTGCGATCTTTTCCGGCCTCGTAGGCGGCTTCATGTCGATCATGATGCGCTGGGAGCTTATGGAGCCCGGCATCCAGATTTTCCATGGTCTGGCGCACATGGTCTACGGTATTGGAGACACGTCTGCCGATGCCATCGATGCCGGCAAGAACATGTATAACGTGTTCGTGACCGCACATGGCCTGCTGATGATCTTCTTCATGGTCATGCCCGCCATGATCGGCGGCTTCGGCAACTGGTTTGTGCCGTTGATGATCGGTGCCCCTGACATGGCGTTTCCGCGCATGAACAACATTTCGTTCTGGCTGTTGCCTCCGGCACTCATCCTGCTGGTTCTTTCCATGTTCGTGGAAGGCTCTTCAGGCACCTTCGGTGTCGGTGGCGGCTGGACGCTGTATCCGCCATATTCCACTTCAGGCCAGCCTGGACCTGCCGTGGACTTCGCGATCCTGTCCATGCACCTTGCCGGTGCCTCTTCAATTCTGGGTGCAATCAACTTCATCACCACCATCTTCAACATGCGTGCGCCGGGCATGACCCTGCACAAGATGCCGTTGTTTGTGTGGTCGGTGCTGGTCACCGTGTTTCTGCTGCTGCTGTCGCTGCCGGTCTTTGCCGGTGCCATCACCATGCTGCTGACGGACCGCAATTTCGGCACCTCTTTCTTCCGTCCAGAAGGCGGCGGCGACCCGATCCTGTACCAGCATCTGTTCTGGTTCTTCGCACACCCTGAGGTGTACATCCTGATCCTGCCAGGCTTCGGTATCGTGTCGCAGATCATCTCCACTTTCTCCAAGAAGCCGGTATTCGGCTATCTCGGCATGGCCTACGCCATGGTCGCGATCGGCGGCATCGGCTTCGTGGTGTGGGCGCACCACATGTATACGGTCGGCATGTCGAGCGCGACGCAGGCCTATTT
>JABDRA010000397.1 GCA_013041995.1 Anderseniella sp.
GCCAGCCGGTTGCCGTAGACAAGAACCAGCGTTCGCGGATCGCTGTCTTTGTCCAGTTGCCGGGCAATACTGAGCAACGGCGCTACGCCGACACCGCCTGCGATCAGCGCAATTCCTTTGCCTGACCGGCCTTTCAAGGTCAGATTGCCGTGCGGTCCATCCAGTTAGGCCGTGGTTTCCGGTCCCATACTGGAGAGATGGGAAGAAGAGTTCGAAGCATGTCGCCAGCAAGCTCATATCACCGAACACAAACTGCGGCATAAAACGCATGATAGTGAGCTTCGGGCATACGACTATCTCCTGGACAATCTCAAGGATGGTGCAGACAACCTCAAACTGATCGGCAACCTCCCCGCATATCTCTCTTGAGTGTCCGTCCAGAAGATATGCAGTCCGTGCTGATTATGAGAGATGGCCACTACAAGAACAACAACTCTCTCGACCTATTGAAAGAGAGCGCGGACTGGACACAAGCACGTATTTTTGGTGCCATCTGTCGAGCTGGTTTTGATCCTGCAGAAATTCGCAGAATTGGTGACTTCCAGAAACGCCCACCAACGCACGGTTCACTGCTCGGCAGCCTGCCGGGCACGCCTGACGGCATGTAATGTCAACTCTAGCACTAAGAGCTAACATGATTAACCAATTCACTCCTAGCCCTCCATCCAAGGTCACATCTGGGCGGATGTTGTTGAAAAAATCTGCGAGTTGAGGGCAGTTTTTTAGAGTTGCGCTGATCAGGTATGGCTTTGGTCCCGGCGTTTGACTGCCAGTGGTCAACGTATTGGCGTCTTGTGCCTTTCAATTCATGCAATTGCCTCATGTCGATTGTTCCGGGGTCGGAGCCTGGCAAGCTTTCGGAGGTTCTGGGCGATGGCTGCAAGAAGGAACTCGTCCTTGGCGCCGTTCGGACCTCGTAACCTCAGTCGGGTTAGATTGAGTATCCGCTTGAGGTGGGCGAACAGCATCTCGACCTTCTTCCGCTTGTCGCGCGACGTCTTATAGGCCTTCGTCTTGCGGCCCCGACGGGCCAAGTCACGGGCATCTTCATGGTCTTCCCGCGTGACCGCGCGAGCATCCATGTTGGGACAACATCTGTGTTTGGACGGACAGGCCTGATAATCATCCTTCAAGGCACGGTATCCATCCAAATTTCTCTCTTGCAAACCGCGGTCGGTCCATACATCCGAGCCCAATTAAGACCTTCGCCACAATGCTTCGAATGTCAGCTCTAGCCAGCGAAGTTGACATTCCAGAGTACTCGAGTGAATGCGGCTTAGCGCCAATGGCGATCATTTAGGATGGTCCAATTCACTGGAGGAAGATCAGCGAGCTTGTTTGGGGCTTATAGAGAAGCTTTCCGATGGGACAAAGTCAAAGGGCTGACCTAGTCCTATCATTTTACGAAATGCCTAGATGTGGGTGATGTATGTTGTTGAAAACAAAGCCTTAATTATGAATATATCATCCGCTCATCCTGAAATACGTCATTAGGTTAATCGAAGTGGTTGACTATGAGCGGCGGTTCTCGGTGTAAATGATGGAATCGTTTCTATATCATCTTTGATTGTCGGGGTTGCCGCAGCAGATGTTGAAGAGAAAGGTTTTCGTGCAGTTTAACTTTCGCAAGGGTTTGAATATTTACCTGGGTGCAGGGCCTGATGGCGGCATTGCCGAGTCGCAACCCGTCAGCACGGTCGGGTTAATGGGGCGGGATTATCCAGGCGTGACGTTTGATCTGCGGGTGGCCGAGGATGATCTGGTCAGCACAGGTCAGACTCTCTGTGTGGACCGTCACCACCCGGACATCTGCTTTGTCGCCTCTGCGGCCGGTCGGGTGAGCCGTATCAAACAGGGCGCGCGGCGCACCTTGGAGACATTGGAAATCGCGGTTGAAGGCGACGCAGAACTTCAGTTTGACGTCGACCGCGCACAGAGTGATGACGCCGCTTTGCGGCAGCTCCTGTTGAAAAGTGGCGCATGGACCGGCTTTCGCACGCGCCCATTCGGCTCTGCTCCCGATCCGGGCAGCAATCCGGCCGCAATATTTGTCACGGCTACCGATACCAACCCCTTGGCCGCTGATCCCGTTGCGATATTGGCCCTGCAAATAGCGCAGTTCCAGCGCGGGGCCGAGGCGCTTATGCGTCTGACGGACGGGCCGGTTTTCATCTGTCAGCCGCACGGGCCACCGCTGGTCAAGGCGCATGACATGCTCAGGATCGCCAGTTTTGGTGGACCGCATCCCTCCGGGCTGGCTGGCACCCATATTCACCACCTTTTGCCGGTGTCGCGGCAACGGTCAGTCTGGCAGATCGGATATCAGGACGTTACTGCAATCGGGTATCTACTGGAAACTGGCCGGATCATGGCATCGCGCATGGTTTCTCTGGCCGGTTCGGGCGTATCGAGGCTGGCGTTGGTCACGGCACCATTGGGCGCGAACCTGGCTGATCTTGTGAAGGACCGGGCGCAAGCTCATACGCAAGAGCATGCGTTGGTTCTGCTTTCTGGCTCAATCCTGTCCGGGCATGAGGCGGTGCTCCTCGGGCGGCATGACCTGCAGGTGACGGCAATTGATAGCGAAGCGTGCGCATATCCGACCCGGCCGTTCTGGCACCGGATGATGGACATGCTGCTCGCCTCCCAAAACGGTGCGATGCTGCCACTTGAGGCTTTTGAGCGGGCGCTTCCTCTTGACCTGTTGCCTGTCCCGCTGATGCGAGCATTGGCCGTGGGGGATGTAGAAACCGCAGAGCGGCTTGGTTGCCTAGAACTGCTGGAGGACGATCTTGCGCTGCTCAGCTGGCTTTGTCCATCGGGCAGCGACTACGGCGCACTTTTGCGTCGCGCGCTGAATACGCTTGCCAAAGAGGGCGCGGAATGACCCGGCAAAATGGATATCTGCCCCCCCTATGGGACGCCCATCGCATGACGGCTGCGACATGCGTCGCCCTTATGATCCCCCTGGCAGCGGCAATCTTCGAGCATGGCGCGGGTATTGTAACGCCCTTGGTGTTTGCGCTTGGGCTGGCGGTTCTTTGGCCTTTGGTCTTTGCTCGGATGCGACGGCAACCAATGGGCTGGGACGGCATCGTAACCGCCCTGATCTTTGTCCTGCTGCTGCCCGGCCCGGTGCCGCTTTGGCAACAGGGACTTGCGCTATCGTTCGGTCTTGTGATGGGCGACCTGATTTTCGGCGGACGCGGGCGTGGCTTTTTAAATCCGGCGGTCGTTGGCCTCGCCTTCCTGCTATTTTCATTTCCCGGCACGGCGAGCGAGACGCCGGGGCCAACGGTGGCGATTGCGGCGGGGGTCGGTGGCGCGCTTTTATTGGCGCTCGGGCTTTTGTCCTGGCGAGTTGTCGTGGGTTTCGGATTCGGGATTGCGGGGTTGATGGCGCTGTTGCCCGTGCCCGAAGACTGGGTTGCCCTGCACAGCGCAAGCCTAGTGCTTGGGCTGGTGTTCCTGATAGGTGATCCGGTTGCTGCGGCCTGTACGAATGGCGGGCGATTGCTTTATGGCGGGCTTGCGGGTGCGCTTGTGGTCGTGCTTGGTCAGACCGGTGGCGGCACGGGCACCCTGAAGACATTGGTTTTCGCGGCACTCCTGGCAAGCATCTTTGCGCCGCTGATTGACCAGATCGTCATCACGGCGAATATCCGGGGGCGGGCGAGGAGGCAAGGCAATGGCTGATGTATCGCCCTTCTCGTGGTGGCGCCGCTTTCTAGCGCTGCCGAACGACAGCCGGATCAAGACAGTGGGCGTCGCCTTTCTGGTCGCGCTGATTTCGGCCATTACCGTTTCAGTAACGTCTGTCACGCTAAAGCCCCGCCAGCAGGCGCATATCGACGCGGCCCGTGAGGCCAATCTTGCCGCAATGATGGCCACGCTTCCCGGCTTGGCAGATATCTTGCGCGAATCAGGCGCGGACACGTTGGAGACCGTAATTGTCGATCTGGAAGCCGGACAGATCGACGGCACAGTTGACGCTGCCAGTTATGATTTTCTTGCCGCACAAACCGATCCGGGCCAAAGCGCCGCCCTCTTGCCAGAGGATGACCTCGCTGCGATTGGTCAGCGTCCAAACCTTGCACCGGTTTATCTGCTGCGTGGCACAGATGGGTTGGCCCTTGTGGTGCTGCCGATTTATGGGACGGGATATCAATCAACGATCCGCGCCTACCTTGCGCTGAAAGGCGATCTGAACACCATTGCGGCGCTCAGCATTTATAAACACGGCGAAACTCCGGGGCTTGGATCGCGTATCACTGATCCGGGGTGGTTGGCGCTATGGTCGGGCAAACAGGCCGCGGACGCGGCGGGTGTGATCACGATAACTGTGGTGCGTGGCAGCGCCGCAACCGCGTCCGAGGTGGATGGCATCACCGGCGCAACACGGTCCACCACCGGGGTGGCAAACCTTGTACAGTTCTGGCTGGGCCCGCACGGATATGGCCCTTTCCTGACCCGGCTGAAGACGGGAGCGTTGTGAAATGGCCAAATCAAACCTGCAGTATCTGACATCGCCGTTCATCGACAACAACCCAATCACCTTGCAGATGCTGGGCATCTGTTCGGCGCTGGCCGTGACCACCGCGCTGGATACCGCGCTGACCATGAGCATTGCCCTGACGGCGGTTCTGGCGGCGGCCGGCACCGCCATCAGCCTGATCCGCCGCCACCTGCCAGCCTCGATCCGGCTGGTGGTACAAATCACCATCATCGCCTCGCTTGTCATCGTCGCGGATCAGGTGCTGCGCGCCTTTGCGTTTGAGATTAGCCAGCGGCTGTCGGTGTTTGTGGGGCTGATCGTGACTAACTGCATTGTGTTGGGGCGTGCTGAGTCCTTTGCGATGCGCAACCCGGTCTGGCCCAGCCTGCTGGACGGTTTGGGCAATGGGCTTGGCTATGGCCTGATCCTTATGCTGGTGGCGACGATCCGCGAGCTGCTGGGGTCCGGCTCATTGTTCGGCCTGCAAGTGCTGCCCTTGGCAGCCACGGGTGGCTGGTTCCAGCCGCTAGGCTTCATGCTGCTGGCCCCAAGTGCGTTCTTCATCATCGGCCTGATGATCTGGGCCATCCGCACGCGCCGCCCTGCACAGGTTGAGGCCGATGAATTTCCGATCTTGTCTAATGCCGTGGAGGATCAGACATGATCGAGCTTTTCGTCCAATCCGTGTTTCAGGAAAACTTGGCACTGACCTTCTTCCTTGGGATCTGCACCTTTCTTGCGGTGTCAAAACGTGTGGAAACGGCCTTTGGACTTGGGCTTGCGATGATTGTGGTGCAGTCGGTGACGGTTCCGGTCAATTACTCGATATTTCAGGGACTTCTGATCGAGGGTGCCTGGGCCTGGGTCGGGCTCCCCGAGGTTGATCTTGGTTTTCTCAAGCTGCTCTCTTTTATCGGAGTGATTGCTGCAATCGTGCAGATCCTTGAAATGACCCTTGATCACTACGCCCCCGCGCTGCATCGCAATCTGGGGGTATTCCTACCGTTGATTACCGTGAATTGCGCCATTCTGGGTGGTAGCCTGTTCATGGTTGAACGCCGATATAACCTGCCCGAAAGCATGGTCTACGGCGTCGGCAGCGGCGTTGGCTGGGCACTGGCCATCGTTACATTCGCCGCAATCCGCGAACGGCTCCGTTATGCCGACGTGCCCGAAGGGCTGCGGGGGCTGGGGCTTGCCTTCATCGTGACCGGGCTGATGTCCATGGGGTTCTCGGCGTTTGTGGGGGTCGGCCTGCCATGACCGAGGTGTTTCTGGGCAGCGCCATCTTTGTCTGCATCGTGCTGTTGCTGGTCGCAATGGTGCTGACTGCGCGAGCTTTCCTGATGCCGTTGAGAAATGTGATGATCCGGGTGAACGGGCGTCAGGAAATTATCGCCCAGACAGGTAACAAACTGTTGTCGGTGCTGGCCGATGGCGGGCTTGCCATTCCGTCGGCCTGCGGAGGTGCGGGAACCTGCGGGCAGTGCCGGGTGCAGGTGATGGA
>JABDRA010000398.1 GCA_013041995.1 Anderseniella sp.
GGGCTGCATCCAGGGCCATGATTACCAGGGTTTCAGCGAATGCGGCCAAGACAGCCATAGTCACAAGAAGAATGATCTCCAGGCTCGTGACGGGAGTCTGCCAAAAAAACGGGAGCGGGATCGACAACAGGCTCCATGAGACGATTGCGGTGTACGCAACAGTTGTGGATGTTTTGTCACCGGCTGCCAACACCCGCGAGAGGATTTGACGACAGGCGAAGACCGCGGCTGCAATCAGCAAAAGGAAGGCTGCAGGGTGAAGGACACCAAGGCCAGGACGAATGACTATCAGCATACCAATGAAGCCGATTGTTACGGCGGTCCAGCGCCGGATACCGACCGGCTCTTTAAGGATGACTGCGCCCATGACGGTGACCATAAACGGTGCAACGAAGGTTATGGCGACAGCATCCGCAAGGGGGACGTAAGACACGCCAATGATAAAGAGGGTGGCAGAAGTAGCTGCCAGAACTCCGCGTCCGATCTGTAGTTTTGGCTGTGAGGTGTTCAGCACCTTGATGCCGCGGATTGCAATGATGACGAGGATACCAACCAAAAGGCCGCACTGACGGCTCCAGACGATTTGAATTGGGGCAAGTGTTTCAGTGAGCAGCTTGGCGATGGCGTCGGTGGCTGCAAACAGCGACATGCCGGCAAACATATAGATTATGCCGAGTTTGCTGTTGCCGGTATTTTGGGTGCCGGTTGGCACGACAGGAGAAATCGGATTGATGGTCACTGATCGAGCCTATTGACGTATGGTCTGCTGACGCTACGCCTCAGAAAGTGGGACGTCCATGGAAATAGTGGATGGCGGTGAGGCGCGATGGGCACATGATTACGCCGTAACTATTTTTCTGAGTGAAACCGGCCTCAATGGTTCGGCCCAGTTGACCCGCCAGATCACTCCTGCCCATATGTCGGCCATGATTTTCAATTTCGGGTCCATCAATGTCGACCATGTCTACCGGGTGGCGGAGATGCCGTCGCCTGGTGAGACGTTGACTGCGGGTTCATATCAGAAACTTCTGGGCGGCAAGGGCATCAACCAGTCAATTGCCATCGCCAGGGCCGGGCATGCGCCGGTCCACATTGGGGCCGTGGGCAGCGAGGACAGCTGGACCATGGAGCAGGTGAGAAATTTCGGCATCGATACGGCTCTCATCGCGCAGTCTGCGCACCCAACGGGACATGCGGTTATCTATGTGGATGATGCCGGCGAGAACCAGATCGTTATTTTTGGCGGGGCGAACCAGGACCTGCAACCGGCGCAGATTGAAAAGGCTTTCAAGACCTGTGCCGGCGCCGATCACTGGGTGCTTGTCCAGAATGAAACCAACCTGCTGGCAGACATCGTTGATCAGGCGAAATCCGCCGGTTTCAAAGTTGCCTATAGTGCGGCGCCGTTTGTCGCCGACACCGTTGCAGAGCTGATAGATAAAATCGATCTTCTGGCCGTGAACGAAGTTGAGGCGGAAGCTACCGCTCGGCTTCTCGGGGCGGCCGTTTCGGAGATTGCCGTTCCCCAACTTCTGATTACCCGGGGCAGCAAGGGTGTTGAGTTTCACAGCCACGGCGAGGTGCACAATCAACCGGCATTTCAGGTGGAAGCGGTCGACACGACCGGCGCCGGCGACACCTTTCTGGGCAGTTTCCTGGCGCACCATTGCCACGGCGTTGAGATAGCCCAATCACTTCGTTATGCATCGGCGGCCAGCGCGCTGCAGGTCACCAGGCCCGGTGCCGCTGTTGCCATTCCGGCTCGCGAAGAAGTTGAGATGTTTCTGAAACAACGGAAAGCCTGACCTTGCAAAAAGTCATAATCGATACAGACCCCGGAATAGATGATGCCATGGCTGTGCTGTTTGCGTGCCTGTGCCCGGATATTGAACTGGTCGGACTGACCAGTATTTTCGGCAATGTCACGACTGATATTGCCACCCGCAATGCAAAGGCTCTTGTGGAAATGGCACGCCTTGATGTGCCGGTTGCACGCGGTGCTGATGCCCCCGTCAGCCAGGCCGCCAGACCGGTTGCCTGGGATGTTCACGGCAGGGAAGGTTTTGGTGACGTGGCGCCGATCACGCCTGATGGACAGGCTATCGATGAAACCGCTGCCGAGTTCATCTGCCGGGCAGTATTGGAAAACCCCGGCGAAATTGTCCTGTGCCCGGTCGGGCCGCTGACCAATCTGGCCCGGGCTCTCGAACTGGACCCGGCGATTGCGGCACAAGTCAAATCCGTCACCGTCATGGGCGGAAGTCTTGATGCAGGCGGCAATGTCACCCCGTCTTCGGAAGCCAATATCTGGCAGGATCCGCATGCCGCAGACGTCGTGTTTGCGGCAGGCTGGGACGTCACCATGGTCGGGCTTGACGTGACGCATCAGGTGAAATGCACGCCGCAGCACTTTGCCGGTCTGGTCAAACCGGCCCCTGTTCTCGGCGGTTTTCTCAACGAAGCCGTCCAGCACTATTTTGAGTTTCATCGCACGGTTGACGGCTTTGACGGCTGTTACATGCATGATCCAAGTGCGGTTATATCAATTGTGAGGCCCGACCTGTTTGCGGTTGAACGCGAACCTTTACGTGTTATCGTCGAGGGAGCAGAAACAGGCCGCACGGTTCGCGCTGCGGGCTCAGGCCGGTCCGCTACATCGGTTTGCACCGGGATTGACGTGGATGCGGTTCGTGACCTGTTTCTGGAAACTGTCAGCAGCGGATTTTGAAAGAAACCGGAATACATGTCCGACTTCAATGTACTTGCCATCGACTGTGCTGACCCGGATGCCGGCACCCGGTTTGTCACGTCCCTGCATGAGACCGGGTTTGCCATCCTGAAAAACCACCCGGTCGAGCCGGTTGAGATTTCGCGCATGTACGATGCCTGGCGGGAGTTTTTCGCCGGCGATGCCAAGTATGGTTTTGCTGCTCAGAGCGGCGACATGCATGGCTACTATGGCTTCAAGTCGGAAAACGCCAAGGACAGCGCCCACAAGGACCTGAAGGAATTCTATCATGTCTACGAGACCTCACCGGTCCCGTCAGGCGTGGAAGCCGAGACGCGCACATTCCACACCAGAATGATGGAAATCGGTCGCCTGCTGCTCGGCTGGCTGGATGACAACACGCCTGATGATGTCAGATCGCGCTTCTCTCAACCGCTCGCGCATATGGTGGAAGACAGCACCCAGAACCTGTTGCGGGTCCTGCATTACCCGCCGGTCCAGGATGATGCCCAGCCCGGCGAAATGCGCGCTGCAGCGCATGAGGACATCAATCTTATCACGCTGCTGGTGACCGGCAGCGAACCCGGACTTCAGGCCCGCGACAAGCAGGGCAACTGGCATGATGTGCCGTGCCAGACCGGCTATATTACGGTCAACGCCGGCGACATGCTGGCCAAGGCCTCGGGCGGATACTACCCTTCAACGACACATCAGGTGGTCAATCCGCCCGACAGTGCCAACCGGTCGCGGTATTCCATGCCGCTGTTCGTGCATCCGCGTCCGGATGTGAAACTGGCCGATGACCTGTCGGCGGGCGACTATCTTGCACAGAGGTTGAAGGAAATCGGGCTTACATGAATTGCAGGTAATACCAAAGGGTCAATATCTAGTTCCTTTGGTATAACTGCGTGGCCATAACAGGTGAGGGAAAATGCAAAACATTCTGAGAATTATCGTTGTCGGTATCTTCGCCATGCTGTCGAGCGCTGCCTGGGCGGAGGAGTTCAAGCCCGCCGTCGTCTACGACATGGGCGGCAAGTTCGACAAATCCTTCAATGAAGGCGTGTACAACGGCATCAAGCGCTTTGAGGAAGAAACCGGCATCAAGGTCATGGACTTTGAGGTCACCAACGAAACTCAGCGCGAGCAGGCCATGCAGCGCATGGCCAAGCGCGGTGCAACCGTGATCCTGGGCGTTGGTTTCGCCCAGGCCGACGCGATCAACAAGGTGGCCGCTGAACATCCCGACAAGAAGTTTGCCATTATCGACGTGAGTTGGCTCGACCAGCCGAACCTGCGCCAGTATGCCTTCAAGGAGCATGAGGGCAGCTATCTGGTCGGTATGGCCGCAGCCCTGGCGTCCAAGACCGGCAAGGTCGGGTTTGTCGGCGGCATGGACATTCCGCTGATCCGCGCGTTTGCCTGCGGCTACGTGCAGGGCGTGAAGAAGGTCAAGGCTGACATGGAAGTGTTGCAGAACATGACCGGTACCACACCTGCGGCCTGGAATAACCCAGGCAAGGGAGCCGAGCTTGCCCAGAGCCAGATCGACCGCGGTGCGGACGTGATCTATCAGGCAGCCGGCGGGACAGGCATTGGTGTCATCCGTGCAGCAGCAGATGCCGGCAAGTTTTCAATCGGTGTGGATTCGAACCAGAACCATCTGGCACCGGGCTCGGTTCTCACCTCGATGCTGAAGCGCGTTGATGTCGCCGCCTACGAAACCTTGAAGGACGCCATGTCCGGCAAGTTTGAAACCGGCGTGCGCTCACTGGGGCTTGCCGAGAAAGGTGTCGGCTGGGCGCTCGATGAACACAATGCCAAGCTGATTTCCGATGACATGAAGGCACAGATCGAAGCGGCAAGTGCCGATATTGTTGCCGGGAAAATCACTGTGCACGATTATCGCAGCGACAGTTCCTGCCCGAACTGAACTCGCAGTCGGCTTTGCGCCAGTGCAACGTGACCAGACCAGTCCGGCTCCTGCAATCGAGCTGATCGATATCTGCAAGTCCTTTGGGCAGGTCAAGGCCAACAGGGATGTTTCGCTGCGGGTTGAAGCAGGCTCTATCCATGGCATTGTCGGGGAAAACGGTGCCGGCAAGTCGACACTGATGAATATCCTGTATGGGCTTTATCAGGCTGACAGTGGTGAGATGCACGTCGGCGGCCAACAGGTTTCCCTGCGCTCCAGCGCCGACGCGATCAGCCTCGGCATCGGCATGGTGCACCAGCATTTCATGCTGGTGTCCAACATGACGGTGCTGGAAAACGTCATGCTGGGCAGCGAGGGCGGACCATTTTTGCGCACCGGCAGGCGGGAAACCCTGAACACCCTGCAACAGCTTGCTGACGATTATGGCATGGAGGTCGATGCGGACGCAGTGATTGCCGATCTGCCCGTCGGTATCCGCCAGAGAATTGAAATCATCAAGGCCATCAAAGGCGGCGCCCGCATTCTCATTCTCGATGAACCCACCGGGGTGCTGACGCCCGGCGAAGCCGACAAGCTGTTTGAGGTTCTGAGGGCCTTGCAGCGCAACGGCGTGACGGTGCTGCTGATCACCCACAAGCTCGATGAAATCATGGCGATAACCGATGCCGTGTCGGTCATGCGCCATGGTGAGATCGTCGGGCACCGGCGCACTGCAGACACCAGCCCGGCTGAACTTGCCCGGCTGATGGTGGGACGTGATGTGCTGTTGAGCGTTGATCGCGCAAGTGCGCATCCCGGTGAGGTGTTGCTGGAAGTATCGGAGCTTGCCTGCACCTCGTCACGTGGCAGGCAGGTGCTGAGCGATATCAGCTTCGATGTCCGCTCCGGTGAGATTTTCGGCATTGCCGGTGTGTCGGGAAACGGGCAGACCGAGTTGCTGGAAGTCATCGCCGGCATGCGGAAGTTCGAGGCAGGATCGGTCGTGCTGCTTGGCGAAATCATCACCGCCAGCGCCCCGAAGACCCCGGCGCAGATACGGGACTTGCGAATTGCGCACATACCCGAGGACCGGCACCAGTTCGGCCTGATCCTGTCGTTTGATGCCAAGGGTAATGCGATTTTGGGCTATCACCAGTCTCCCGATTACGGGTCGGGATATTTTCTCGATGAAGCAGCCGTTGCGACCCATTGCAACAAGCTCATGTCCGATCATGACGTCAGGCCCGGCAATCCGGCACTTCTTGCCCGGAATTTTTCCGGCGGCAATCAGCAGAAACTGGTCATCGCGCGCGAAACCGACACCGACCCGAAAATCCTGATTGTCGGCCAGCCGACCCGCGGTGTCGATGTCGGCGCCATAGAATTCATCCACAAGCAACTGCTGGCCCTGCGCGATGCAGGATGCGCAATCCTGCTGGTGTCAGCCGAGCTTGATGAGATCATCGGTCTGTCCGACCGGATCATGGTGATGAATGGTGGCAGGCAGATGGGCATCCTGGACAGTGCAGACGCCGGCAGGGACAGGCTCGGCACCATGATGGCCGGTATTGCAGAGGCGATACCGTCATGACGCCCGCACCGCCATTGCCACGCTGGGCCGACATTTTCGTTCTACCGCTGATCAATCTTATGGTGGCACTTGTGGTGTGCGGGCTTATCGTTCTGGCGTTAGGGGAAAACCCGTTCGTCGCCATTGTGGTGATGATCAAGGGCGCCTTCGTCTATCCCGGTAGTCTGGGCTACACGCTCTACTACACCACCAATTTCATCTTCACCGGGCTGGCCGTTGCAGTTGCCTCCCATGCGATGATGTTCAATATCGGGGGCGAGGGTCAGGCCTATATAGGCGGGCTGGGGGCAGGGCTTGTTGCACTGTGGCTGGCGCCGATGGCACCGCTGGTTCTGGTCATTCCGGTTGCAATCCTGGCGGCAGCCCTGTTCGGTGCCGTGTGGGGGCTGATACCTGGATACCTGCAGGCCTATCGCGGCAGCCACATCGTCATCACCACGATCATGTTCAATTTCATCGCCAGTGCCATCATGGTCTGGCTGCTGGCAGGCGCGCTCATGCAGCCGGGGCAGCAGTCGCCGCATACAGCACAGTTTGCCGTATCCGGGCAGATGCCGAAGCTGCATGACATGCTGAATGCGCTGTCTTTCAACGTCGCCGCATCGCCCGTCAACCTGTCCTTCCTGCTGGCGCTTGCCGCGCTGCTGGGGTTCTGGGTCCTGATCTGGAAAACCCGCATCGGTTATGAAATCCGCGCCGTCGGACAAAACCCGAAGGCAGCGCACTATGCCGGCATCAATGTGCCGCTGGTCATTGTGTTTGCACTGGCGGTGTCAGGTGCCTGTGCCGGGCTGATGGCCACCAACGAAATTCTCGGCGTGCAGCATCGCGTGGTTCTGAACTTCACCTCCGGATACGGCTTTGCCGGCATCGCCATCGCCCTGATGGGCCGCAATCATCCAATTGGTATTTTCTGCGCCAGCCTGTTGTTCGGGGCATTGTATCAGGGTGGTGCGGAACTTGATTTCGAGTTCCAGTCGATCACACGGGAAATCGTCCTGCTGATACAGGGCATGATCGTATTGTTTTCAGGCGCGCTCGCCTACATGTTCAGCGCCCCGCTGGCCAGATTGCTGGCCCGGTTGCAGGTTCGGCCGAACCCGGCCGAGGGTGAGGCGTGATGTCGGACTTCGCCTTCCAGTTCCTGTTGACGCTGGATGCCACGCTGCGGGTAGCCACACCGCTCATCCTGTGCGCCATGGCGGGCATTTTTTCCGAGCGCTCCGGCATTATTGATATTTCGCTTGAGGGTAAACTGCTGATGGGCGCGTTCGTGGCGGCAACCGTGGCATCGTGGACCGGTTCGGTCTGGCTGGGGGTGATCTGTGCGATTGCGAGCTGTGTCATACTGGCCCTGATACACGGGTTTGCCTGCATTACCCACCGCGGCAATCAGGTAGTCAGTGGCCTGGCCATCAACATGCTGGCGTCGGGCCTGACGGTAACCGTCGGCATTGCCCTGTTCCGGCAGGGCGGGCAAACACCGCCGTTAGGCAACACGGAACGGTTTCGCCCGGTTGAATGGTGGTTTGTCGAGGCCTTCGATAGCATTCCAGTCTTCGGCGCGATTTACCGTGAGCTCATCAGCAACCACAACATCCTGGTGTATCTGGCGCTTGTCATTGTTCCGGCAACTGCCCTGCTGTTGTACAAGACCAGGTTCGGACTGCGTTTGCGTGCCGTTGGGGAGGTTCCCGACGCGGTAGACAGCGCAGGCGTGTCGGTGACCTGGCTGCGCTATCGTGCGGTTATCCTGACCGGTTTGTTCTGCGGCCTGGCCGGCGCTTACCTGTCAACCGCACAGGGCGCCGGATTTGTCCGCGAGATGTCGGCCGGCAAGGGCTATATTGCACTGGCAGCGGTGATCTTCGGCAACTGGCGTCCGGTGCCGGTGCTTCTCGCCTGCCTGCTGTTCGGATTTCTGGAGGCTGCGAGTGCACGGTTGCAGGGCGTTGACAT
>JABDRA010000406.1 GCA_013041995.1 Anderseniella sp.
CCCATATTGTTTATCTGGTCCGGCGTACAATGCAGACTAAGGAGCGGGCCCGCAACGAAGTGCAGATTTTGATAGCCTGTTTTCGGCTGGCTGCACCGATGCGCGCCGAATAGCGCCGCCTTGCGCCCATGCTCAGGTTCCTGACCGGCACGATCATGGGTGGTTTCTCCCGCAGATCAGCCGGAAAGTTTCTTTTAATGCGATTGAAGGTGCGAACCGCCGTGTTTCGGGAAAAACTCTCGGAGATCAGCACGCCCCAGGGCTGGTGTGCTGCTGACCTGGTTGCCAGCCTGATGCGCCCGGGCTTGCGGACAAGGTCCGGGCAGGCGTCGGAAAACGATTTCCTGGCGTCAATCAGCGCGATGGCGTGGCGAGCGTCCGGTTTTCGCCATTCTTCGGCTGCCCGGCCGGTGATGGAAAACACATAATTTTCTGTCTCGAGCGGAATCCCGCCGCCGGCAATGAAGCGTGAGGCGGAGCCTTCGCCGGCATTGTAGGCGACGGCCGCCAGTCCCAGGTTTCCAAAGCGGACTTTCAGGTGCGCCAGGAAGTCAATCGATGCCGTCAGCGCTGCTGCCGGGTCATAGGGATTTTTCAGGCCACGCCGCTTCGCCGTGCCGGGGATGAACTGGGCAATGCCCTCAGCACCTGCCGGGGACACCGCATTGGGAGAAAACCGGCTTTCCGCATTGATCAGGCGGGCAATGAAATGCGGATTGATTCCGCGCCAGCCGGATCGGTTTTCGATCAACCTGCAGACATCGCGGGCAAATGTTGCTTCCGCAATGGCCAGCGGTGCCTCTACAGGCTTTACCCCCCTATTGACGGGTCGGGCATCGGCCCGTGTGGTCAATGCCGGGACCAATGCTGACAGTGCAAGAAAAAGCAAAAGCAAAGGCGTTTCGAGACGGCATTGCAACAAGGTAAGGTTCTCCCGATCACCGCTTCCATGGAACTATCGCGCCGCCAGCGATTATAGGAGATGAGCGGGACTTCAGAAACTAGTTCTTGAATTTCACCGCGACACCCTTGGCTTCAAACCATCCCGGATCAAAAATGGGTATTTCGCCTGGTATTCTGTTTGACTCAAAATTGATGACTGCGTCTGCGCCTGCCTGTGAGCCGGCATGCGACATCCAGGCTGCTCCTGAAATGTGATCGTAATAGTTTGGTCCGGCTATCTGCCGGCGTTTTTCGTAAACCGGTTTGATTACTGTATATTGGCGTGAAATATCGCCTCTGTAAACGGGAGTCCCCTTGTTCCCGAGGCCGCCTGCATGCACCACATTGCCAATGGCAAGCTGCTCCTTCGTGGCGCATGATGCGACAAGCAATACTGCCACAATAATCAATGCTCTCCAGATCATCTGCAGTTCCCCAGATTACTAATTCCCGATACTGATCAATTTCTACAGTGACCCGAAACTGACCTTGTACAATAAAAAATGCCGGGCTGTGTGGCCCGGCATTTCGCATGTTTTAACGGTGATGGCTGCTGGTTCAGCCCATGGCCTTTTGCAGGTTGCGGTCAACGGCATCGAGGAAGCCTTGTGTGGAGAGCCATTTCTGGTCCGGACCAATGAGAACAGCCAGATCCTTGGTCATCTCGCCGCCTTCAACCGTATCAATGCAGACCTTCTCCAGCGTGTCGGCAAATTTCCCCAGGGCGAGATTTTCGTCCAGCTTCGCGCGATGGGCCAGGCCGCGGGTCCAGGCGAAAATCGAGGCGATGGAATTGGTCGAGGTTTCCTTGCCTTCCTGATGCAGGCGGTAGTGACGCGTTACCGTGCCGTGGGCAGCTTCTGCTTCAACGGTGTCGCCATCAGGGGTCATCAGAACCGATGTCATCAGGCCCAGTGAACCGAAGCCCTGCGCAACGGTGTCCGACTGAACATCGCCATCGTAGTTCTTGCAGGCCCATACATATCCGCCGGACCACTTCATTGCGGAAGCAACCATGTCGTCAATCAGGCGATGCTCGTAGGTAAGCCCGGCTTCGGCAAATTTCTCGGTGAACTCGGCATCGAAAATCTCCTGGAAGATATCCTTGAAGCGGCCGTCATAGGCTTTCAGGATGGTGTTCTTGGTGCTGAGATACACCGGATATCCTAAGGTCAGGCCATAGTTCATCGAGGCGCGCGCGAAGTCGCGGATGGAATCATCGAGATTGTACATGGCCATGGCCACGCCCGAGCCGGGCGCCTGGAACACTTCCCTTTCGATGACCTGGCCATCGTCGCCTTCAAACTTGATGGTCAACTTGCCCGCGGTCGGGAATTTGAAGTCGGTGGCGCGATACTGGTCGCCAAAGGCATGACGGCCAACCACGATTGGCTGGGTCCAGCCCGGCACCAGCCGCGGTACGTTCTGACAGATGATCGGCGCGCGGAAGATAACCCCGCCGAGAATGTTGCGGATGGTGCCGTTTGGCGACCGCCACATCTGTTTCAGGCCAAATTCCTCGACCCGCTGTTCGTCCGGGGTAATTGTCGCGCATTTGACGCCGACGCCGTATTTCTTGATGGCTTCAGCGGCATCAACGGTGACCTGATCGTCTGTCTCGTCGCGATATTCAATGCCGAGATCATAATATTTCAGATCGATGTCGAGGTAAGGATGGATCAGCTTGTCCTTGATGAACTGCCATATGATGCGGGTCATCTCGTCGCCGTCTAGTTCAACAACGGGATTGGCAACCTTGATCTTGGACATGGAAAATTAGCCTCGCTTTGTAGGGGGTTGGTGCAGCGCACAACATAAATATGGTGCGCGTCATAGCAAAGCATGCGGCCAAGAGCAAATATGACCATGGGCTAACAGACAACGTATTGCCTCAGGTAGCAGATAAAGCGGTAATGTTCAGTCTTCCCTGATAAACTGGATGCCGAGTTTCCGGTCGTCCCGCCAACAGACCTGTGCTTTCTTCGAGGTGTTTTCCGGCAGTATGGTCAGATCGAAACAAGACGGCACGGTAACATCAGCACCAAGCCATAGCTTGGCACCGGCCTGTGTGAGGTCCCTGACTTCGCACTCTACATCCTCGTCCTGGCCCACATAAACAATCAAGCCCTTCTGGTTTACTTGCTGTCGCGGCTCACCGCGGTCATCATCATTGTCATCGACAATTGCGGCTTGCGTCCCGACATCTGGTTTTTCGTCCTTGATGTCAGGGATATGGGATTGTTCGGCAGGCGCGTCTGCGCGCTGTGACACGTGGGGTTTCTGCTCCACGCCCTTCAGCGGGGTGCCGCGAGCAGATGCGTTCAATGCCTTCATCCGATCAAGCTGGTGAAGCATACGCTGATGCAGGTCAGTTGCCGTCATTTCAGTAAGCCAGTCCCAAATAGGCAGTTCCTGGGGGTGATTATCTCCATGATTGGTGAAAGTCGGGTAAATGCAGGTCAGATGGTGTTGCACGCGGTAAGGTTTCATTGAGACTTGTATTTTTCAAGGTCTGGTGTATCGCATAGCGCACAATGAAAACCGCACAAGCAGACAGTTCCGGCAAGCCGGCCGTGGTCCTGGTGAACCCGCAATTGGGAGAGAACATCGGCACGGCGGCGCGGGCCATGGCCAATTTCGCGCTCGAGGAACTGCACATCGTTGAGCCGCGCGACGGATGGCCCAACGAACGGGCGCTCAGCGCATCGTCCGGTGCCGTCCGGCTTATTGAACAGGCCAGGCTGCACGACACTTGCAAGCAGGCGCTGGAACCATTCAACAGGGTTTACGCCACGACGGCGCGCCCGCGCGGCATGACCATGCAGGTCATGACACCACAGGAGGCCGCTGCCGACATGCATACGCGTATCGGCAAGGGCGAGCGCGTGGCGATCATGTTCGGCCGCGAGCGCTGGGGCCTCAACAATGATGAGGTGTCGCTGGCTGATGTGATCATCACCGCTCCTGTCGACCCGGAGTTTGCGTCCATCAACATCGCACAGGCTGTCCTGCTGGTCGGTTATGAATGGTACAAACCCATTGCAGCCACTCTTGGCATGGGCACAGGTGAATTGCCGGCCATGACCGGGTCGGGCCTGAAAATTCGCGGCGACGAAGGACTGGCCAGCAAACAGGATCTGCATGGCTTCTTTGATCACCTGGAAACAGAACTCGAGACGGCCGGGTTTTTTAAATCGGCAGCCATGCGCCCCGGCATGATGCGCAACCTGCGCAACATGTTCCAGCGCATCGAACTGACCTTGCAGGAAATCAGGACCCTTCGGGGTGTTATTGCATCCTTGACCAGAACCCATCTGCGTCCACGCAAGACCGATAAAGAGGCTGGTGAATGAGCAATAGACATGCGCGCATCCTGGTTTTCGACTCAGGCACCGGCGGCTTGAGCGTGGCCCACGCGCTGCGCGCGCAATTGCCCGCCGCAGATATCGTCTATGCGGCAGACACTGCCGCCTTTCCATATGGCAAATGGGCTGAAGTTTTGCTGGTGCGGCGTATTTTGCGCGTCATGCGGGATTTGCTCGACCTGGTGAGGCCGGATTGCGTGGTTATTGGGTGCAACACGGCGAGCACACTGGCGCTGGATGTCCTGAGGGAGGAGTTTCAGGTGCCGTTCGTGGGCACTGTTCCCGCCATCAAGCCGGCTGCGGCGCAGACAAGAACCGGTGTTATCGGCGTGCTGGCGACACCGGGAACGGCCAGGCGTGAATATACCAAAACCCTGATCCATACCTACGCGTTTCATTGCAAGGTGATGCTGCACGGTGCGCCGCGACTGGCGGAAATTGCCGAGAAAAAGCTGGCAGGGGAGGATGTGGACCGGGCGGCTCTTCTGGCGGAGATCAGCCCGGTGTTTCGCAGGAAGGGCTGTGCGCGCGCTGATGTTGTAGTGCTTGGATGCACACATTATCCGCTGCTGCTGGAGGAGATGAAGGAAGTCGCACCATGGCCGGTTGCATGGATTGATCCGGCACCGGCCATTGCGCGGCGCACTGCATCGATCCTGAGAGACAGCGACAAAGCCGATGCCCAGCCGATCAGTATCGAACGCGACACGGTCATATTGACGTCACAGCCGGTGGCCGGTGATCGCGTGCCTGCCGGATTTGCCAGTGCCGGTTTCGACAAGTTGCTGATTGCCGATATTCCCCTTTGAACTAAAAAAAGGATGCCCTGTGATGAACCGGATTGAAACCATTGAGCGCCTGGAAGGCATTTATGGCGAGCCTGCGCAGGCATCTTTGGTCAAGGTAACCGATTACATCACTCCACATTATGCCGCCTTCATTGAAGCCTCTCCGTTTGTTGTCCTGGCAACGGCGGGACCTGAGGGCCTGGATTGTTCGCCACGCGGGGATTTGGCCGGTTTTGTGCGCATGCATGATGTGCGTACGCTCATGATGCCGGACCGGCGCGGCAACAATCGTGTCGACAGCCTGCGCAATATCGTAGCCGATCCGCGTGTCGGCCTGCTGTTCATGGTGCCGGGCTCCGGCAGTACGTTGCGCGTCAACGGCAGGGCTCACCTGAGCATTGACGCAGAACTGCTGGCCTCGTTTGCCGTTGCAGGCAAGGCGCCGCGCTCGGTTATCGTGTTGGAGACGCAGGCGGTCTATTTTCAGTGCGCGCGCGCCATTGTGCGATCAAACCTGTGGAGCGCCGAGGCACAGGTTGATCCGAAATCCCTGCCGACACCGGGTGAGGTACTGGCAGCCCTCACCAATGGCGAGGTCGGCGGCAAGCCCTACGATGATGCCTGGTGGGACAGGGCCCGGAAAACCCTGTGGTGACACGAGGCAATACTGTGGTTTGACAGAGTGCGAGTTCCAGCGTAAAAGCCTCGTCGTTCTGTGCCGTCAAGGCCAGTGCATTGCTTGTTCGTGACCGTTTCGCCTTTCCCGACTTTTAAAAACGCGGGAACACTTTGAGGAGGAACAGTCTGTCGGACCGGGAGACCGGTGAGAAGGAGAACAGGCTTCATAACCCGAAGGCGGTCAGCGGAATTTTATCCGGTACTGGCCGCTGTTTTTATTTTTGATCTGGAGTTCATTGAAGAATGTCTAATCGCGTAAGCTCAAAGTACAAACTCGACCGCCGCATGGGCGAAAACATCTGGGGCCGTCCGAAGTCCCCGGTCAACCGCCGTGAATACGGCCCCGGCCAGCATGGCCAGCGCCGCAAGGGCAAGCTCAGCGATTTTGGAACGCAGTTGCGCGCCAAGCAGAAGCTGAAAGGCTATTACGGCTCGATTTCTGAAAAACAATTCCTGGCCACCTACAAGGAAGCCTCGCGGATCAAGGGCAACACTGCGGAAAACCTGATCGGCCTGCTCGAGCGCCGCCTGGATGCGGTCGTGTATCGCGCGAAACTGGTTCCAACAGTTTTCGCCGCGCGCCAGTTCGTCAATCACGGCCACGTGCTGGTGAACGGCAAGCGGGTCAACATCCCGAGCTATCGCGTCCAGATCGACGACGTCATCGAAGTTCGCCAGAAGTCCCGCGAAATGGGGCTTGTGCTTGAAGCCATCCAGAGCCCGGAACGCGATGTTCCTGACTATATCGATGCAGATCACAAGAAACTGACCGCCAAACTGGTGCGCATCCCGCTGCTGGCCGACGTGCCGTATCCGGTGATGATGGAGCCGAACCTGGTTATCGAATTCTACTCAAGCTGATCCACGCATTCAGCTTTATCGAGATCCGGCCCGGCAAGAGTTTATCTTGCCGGGTCTTTCTGTCTGAGGAGCCATAGATATGAAGCTTTACATCGGAAACCAGAAATACTCGTCCTGGTCGTTCAGGCCATGGATCGCGCTGAAGGTCAAGGACGTGGCATTTGAACAAGTGCTGCACCGGTTTGACGATCACCCGGAACGGGTTGATTTCAAAACCTTTTCGCCAACCGGCAAGGTTCCAATGCTGGACAATGACGGGGTGAAGGTCTGGGAATCGCTGGCGAT
>JABDRA010000414.1 GCA_013041995.1 Anderseniella sp.
GTGGTATGCTGGCCGGTTTCATCCTGTCCGGCGTATGGTGTTTCATGAACGGGATCGTGCTAGTTGTCTGTCTTGGTTTTCTAGAGCAACCTGGGTTCACTTGAACCCATAAAGTTGCTCTAGCACTTTGAAAGCGATCAGTTTTATGGTTTTTGATTGACTCAATCAAAAACCATACTGATCTAGTGCCGACATAATCAGGCAAAGGGCGCACGCGCACGTTCCATGAGCATTTACGAGTTTGAAGGCCATCGGCCGCAACTTCCGCAATCTGACCCATACTACGTTGCCCCCACGGCTGCCCTCATAGGCAAGGTGCGCCTGAGTCGGCTTGCGAGTATCTGGTTTGGCGCCGTTCTTCGCGGCGACAACGAACAGATCGACATCGGCGAGCAAAGCAACATTCAGGACAATTGCGTCCTGCACACTGATCCGGGGTTTCCGTTGACATTGGGACGAGGTGTCACTGTTGGTCATCTTGCCATGCTGCATGGATGCACGGTTCATGACAATTCGCTGATCGGCATGGGTGCAACCGTCATGAACGGCGCCGTAATCGGCCGCAATTGCATTGTCGGTGCTCATGCCCTGATCGGTGAAGGCAAGGTTATCGAGGACAATTCCATGGTGCTGGGTGCGCCCGGGCGGGTTGTAAAGTCACTGGATGCCAAGGCCGAAGCCGCTCTTCGTGCAGGTGCCCAGACCTATGTGGACAAGGTCCATCGCTATGCCGGCGAGAATGGGCTGAAGCTGGTGGAAGACTGAAGCCTGCGATACTCACGAACTGAGCCAATAACCACTTGCTTTGGCATGACACCCCCTCAAAAAAGCGGGGCCAGCATCAGGTGGGAATGATGCTGGCCCCTGGGACCCGGTTGGTGGGGGATGGGGAGGGGATGCCGACCGGGCCGTTCTGTATGGTCGTTTCGTTCAGGTCATTTGCCTTGCGGGCTGACCTGCATTTGCGGTCAAGTTACCGCTTTGGATCAGTTTGCTCCTGCGATCGTGTCTTTGTCCTTGGCATAACGTGTGTTCATCGATACCCAGATGCGCGGATTGGTCTGGGATTGACGCTTGAGGTACTCGTAACCGGTCTCCGACCAGCGCAGGACCGTGCGGCGGCGGTTGTCGAGGACAAAATCACCACCATCAGTGCGGACCATCAAGACAGCGTGGCCATCACCGTTTTCATCGAACACGACCGTGATCAGCAGCGCTTCAGGGGCGAAGCCGAGGCCTTCCAGATAGCGTTTTTTCATGAGAACGTAGTCTTCGCAGTCGCCTGCGATTGACGGGTAGTCCCAGCGCTCGACAATACCGTAAAGGTCCATGTCTGTTGCCGGAGCGATCTTGTCATTGACGAAACTGTTGACCTCCACGAGTTGCGCCCAGGTCCTGTTGTTCAGTTCGGCCTGCGTCTTGTCGGTGCCGACATTGCGGCATTCCGCCTTGTAGCGGGCACAGAACTGGACGTAACCGATCGGCGGCAAGGTCACACCGAATTCCGGTGCATGAATGTTTGAAGACCCAGTCAGATTACCGGTCTTTTGCTGGTTGTAGGCATGTGCCGGAAGTGCTGTGGCCATCACCGCCAGGCACAGGGCCAACCCCTTTAGATTATTCATTTTCAAACGCCCCATCCTTTTTTGTTGTTGGACAGAAGCTACCGGACGGGACTTGAGATTCAGCTAAACAGATGTGCCGGATTTGAACTGTTCGGCGTGAAATTCGTTAATCATGAAGCAGTTGCTAACGCAGGCGCTGTCTGCACATACGGCGCAGACGCTGGCTGGCTGGTCATTCGTGAGGGCATGAAAAAACCCGCCGAGGCGGTGCGCTTCAGCGGGTTTTGAAGTATTGGGAAAGTGACTGGTGCGTGTAGCAACAGGGGTTCGCAAGAACCCATGAACCTGATCTAGAGCACCGCGTGATCGGCCAGTTTCGCCGGTTCCAGCTGGCTCATGAATTCAATGGCGATACCGTCAGATGTAAAGCGAACCACGCGGCCGCGCATTCTGCCCAGTGAAAGATAAGTGCCGATGCTTGGCAGCACACTGGTTTTAATCGATGCGCCTGAAACAGAGATATCGATAACTTCACACGGGTATTCACGGCCATCGTTCAACGTGATCTGGGAGGCTGAGTCCTTTGGAGCAAACCGGTCGTCACGGCGTTCATCCGGGTCGGATGTTTCGAACCACTCCAGGCGGCGTTCCATGCGCTCGCGACGCCTGCCGGTGAGGTTGAATGAAACGTAAAAGCCATCTTCGACGACTTTGTCCATGATCCCGTCTACCCGGCCTATATCATCGAGATAAGCGATGATCGGAGTGCCGGGCTCGACGGTATGATCGCTCAGCAGTTTTACGCCATCTGCATCAATGCTGGCTACCTGACAGGGGTACTCATTCATATCAGGCAGCATAAAGCGGCCAAATATAATCCTTTTGCCGTTGTCGGATGACGTTGCTGATGTGGTTGAACCAGCGGTTACTGAATTTGCATTCACGTTGACAGTCCTCTGCAAGGCGTCATTGAAGGTTTTTGTCGACAAAACGACCGATAAGTCTCTCGTCTCAGGTTCGACTTTAAGCGCGTTCACGTAAATGCGGCCTTAACAAACGATAAAATTGCGAACACGATAGTATATCGTTAGAGAGCACTTGCTGAGTGTTTGTAAAGTCGTGCGGGGCCATTTGATTTGGCCTGGAGCAGCGCGGGTTCAAGAAAACCCATAAGGCTGCTCGATCACCTTGAAAGCGATCGAGTTGATGGTTCCTGGTTAGTTCAATCAAAAACCATCCTGATTTACCCGGCTTTGCCACCTTCGATGACACGTAGAAAGCTCGAATTGATACGCCGGACCTCATCACTGCTGGATGCAGGCGTGCAAACCGGTTTGCCGGGAAGCTGGTCACTCCACAAAACACGAATTTTGCGCACTTTGAATTTTATCAGGGGATCGGGCTTTACACCTCGTGCATCCCTGAACGGGGCTATGGTTGTTAGGGCGTGAACATCCCTGCCATTTGCGGAAATGACCGGTACTGCAACCAGCTCGAAACCGACTTCCCGGCCGCCAAAGGAGTGGGCGAGAAACCGGCCGACACACGGCTGTTTCATGCCGACGACGGTATCGAGACCGCGAACAATTGTTTCACGGTCAAAGTTTGACCAGTCCTCGAAGGCAGTGGTGCCGGTTAACTGCCGTCCGATCGTGTCACACACGGCGGAGCCTGCCAGCCGGTACATATAGGACATCTTGTGCGGATCACGTGCCAGTATGCATGTCCACGGCACAATAGCGACCAGATCGCGCATGGTGATGTCGGTTCTCAATGGTGCGGCTTCTTCACCCCTGATACGTTCCCAGATGCGCAGCAACTTGCGGCTGGTTGGGTGCATAACCGTGATATCAGAGACGTTATTGAATATTTGGTTCGTGCCTGACATATATGTCACCTGCCTGACTGGTATCTCGTCGTTGTTCCAAAGCTGAACGCTGTTAACCCGTCTTTGCAGGCACCGTGCCAGACAGAAGAAAAAAGACAGGCAAATCCATGAAAGACGAGAAATCGCCCGAAAACCCGCCAATTGAAGAGGGTCGGCTGACACGTGGTGAGTTTGAAGCATTGAATCTTCAGCGCGCACGGCCACCTGTCATCAACGCGCCGGGCGTGGTGCTGTTGCTGGCTGGGGCAATGCTGGTCATTCATGCCTGTCTGCAGCTTGTTGGCAGCGATACCTACAACCGTGCCGTTCTGACACTGGCATTCATTCCAGCACGTTTTCAGACGCTGACGGAGTTCGGCGGTCAGTTGCTGCCCGGTGGCGAAATTGCCCGGGTAACGTCTTTCTTCTCATATGCACTGTTGCACGGAAGCTGGACCCATCTTGCGATGAACATGGTCTGGATGCTGGCATTCGGGTCGGTTGCAGCAAGACGGCTGGGAGCGGCCAGATTTATTGGTCTTTCAATGCTGGCTGCAGGTGTCGCCGCCGCATTCTCCATGGTCTTGAATTGGGGAACAGGAGCCATACTTGTTGGCGCGTCAGGTGCTATTGCGGGTCAGATGGCTGTGGCCGTGCGGCTGATCTTTGCCCATGGCGGTACATTGATGACCAGCTTGCGCAAGGATCTCAGCACGGTGCCCCCGGAGCCTCTGCTGCGGCTTTTCACGAACAGATCGGCGGTAGTTTTCATGGTGATCTGGTTTGGTGTCGACATGTTCTCTGCATCATCAGGTCTGATGGGCGACGCGCGTATTGCCTGGGAAGCTCATCTGGGTGGATTTTTGACCGGATTGTTGGTGTTTGGGTGGCTCGATCCGGCCAGAGCGAGCTGATCGGCAATACCAGGAGGCCTTGTGCGGACGTGCCGATCTATCTCATTGAGATCGATAGGTATTGTTTCTTGCGACAGTTTTCATCCAAATCGCCATTGAAATAGATGCAAGCCGTTTGGGAAACATCTGATTAAGGGTTTTGTGCCAATAATCCTGCATCGGGCTTTTGCGGCCCTCTTTTTGCGCCAAAAAGGTAAGCACCTGCAATGAATGCCGTGGACATTATTGAACAATACGGGCGCGGTGTTCCGGCAATTGTCCAATCCACCAAGATAGTGGATGTGTGTGAATACCTGCTGTCGTGTCAGGCACCTGGAACGGTCATCCTCAGTGAGTATGGTGAAGTCAAGGGAACCCTGTCGCAGAAGGATATCATCAATGCGTCCGGCAGGCTCGGATCTTCAGTGATGCAGATGGTTGCCAGTGATCTGGTCCGCGATCTGGTTCCGGCATGTGAAACCACGACACAGATAATCCAGGTCATGGAGTTGTTGAACAACACCGCATCGGAATTTGTACTGGTTACCGAGGACGGTGAGATCAAGGGAATGATCACGCTCGCCGACCTGCACGACCTGCTGTTGCATGCTTTGACGGAAGAGGATGAGGGGAAACCTGACAAGGCACAAAAAGCTGCCGCCAAGTCGAAACAGGCACAGCCTGAAGCGTCAACCGCCGCGCCGCCGCCAACGGAATATGAAGAGGTCCGGAACTCGGCGTAAACCCGGTCGATTTACTTTCTGCCGTATGTCGCTTCCGGATCTATTTTTCTGACATTGTCTATTGTCGTCAGGCTTCGGTCTGAATTCACCTGTCTGTAGAAACAGGTTGCCCGCCCGGTATGGCATACTGCCCCGTCGCCGTCGACGCGAACCTCCAGCACCAGCACATCCTGATCACAGTCAGTTCGAATACGTTCTATGTGTTGCAACTGTCCCGAGGTTTCGCCCTTTTTCCATAGAGACTGGCGCGAGCGCGAATAATAGTGCGCCAACCCGGTTTCAAGGCTGAGTGCCAGGCTTTGTCTGTTCATGAAGGCAAACATCAAGGGCGCATTGGTCTCTGCATCAATTGCCATGGCGGGAATCAGCCCCGCGTCATCAAAACGCGGCGCAAATTCGCTGCCTTCTTCAACATCGCCAATGTTAGCGGGAAGGGGAAACAGCGTATCAGTCAAATGGATTTCCCCTGCAGTTGACGCAATATCAGTCGGGTTGGCGGTAGCGCACCATTTCCATGAAGCGTGCCTGCAGAGCCGGCTCCGACTTGAAATCACCGGTAAATCGAGTGGTCAGCGTAGATGCGTCACGCTTCTGCACACCGCGCATGGTCATGCAGTTATGAACTGCTTCGACCATGACCGCGACGCCGCGTGCATCCAGTTGTGTGTCGATTGCATGCACGATCTGGGCGGTGAGGTTTTCCTGCGTCTGCAAACGACGCGAGAAAACTTCCACTACACGGGCCAGTTTTGACAGTCCGACGACACCGTTGGTGGGCAGGTAAGCAATGTGGACATGGCCCTGGAATGGCACCATGTGGTGTTCGCAATGGGAGGAAAACTCGATGTTTCGCACCAGCACGATGTCGTCATAGCCGCCGACATCTTCAAAGGTGCGCTGCAATGCATCGCGGCCGTCCGCCTGATAACCGGAGAACAATTCAGCATAAGCCTTCAGCACGCGCTTTGGCGTATCCAGCAGACCTTCACGTTCCGGATCATCTCCGGCCCATGCAATCAGCGTACGCACGGCTGCAAGAGCTTCTTCTTCTGTAGGCTTTTCAATCACCGGGCCAGACCCGATATTGGGCTTTACGGCATCTGTATGTTTAACGACAGCGTCCATTCGGGCCTCGATAGTGTCTTGAAATTTCAGGGCTAAATTCGTTGATTTAACGCTGTGTTGTGTGTTCAGGTTCACTCTTATTTCAGCAAAAAGCCAAAAACCGGAATTCAGGGTCTGGTCTTAGCATAAGCTTTGCCAGAATCCAAAAAGCAGATTACAGCGGCGGGTTCACATAATCATCATCCGCGAACAGGATATGGTCGAAGGAGACTGGTAATACAAGCAAGTTCGACCCATATTGGGGGCTGCCATGATAAACGACGTCTATAACAAGCAGATACTGGGGTTTGCAGCCGATATTCCCCGGCTGGGCAGGTTGCCCGCGCCACAGGGCAGCGCTGTTGCCCACTCGAAATTGTGCGGGTCCAAAGTGACGGTGGATGTCATGCTGGATAATGGTGTGGTGTCCGATTTTGCCCACGATGTGAAAGCATGTGCGTTGGGCCAGGCATCTTCGTCCATTATGGCACATCATGTTGTGGGCTCAAGTCCGGACGAATTGCGCGCGGTTCGTGATCAGATGTACGACATGCTGAAGAACAATGGCCCGGCTCCTGACGGCAAATGGTCTGAACTTGAAGCGCTGTCACCGGTGCGTGATTTCAAGGCGCGCCATGCATCAACCCTTTTGACCTTTGATGCCGTGTGCAGTGCGCTTGACATGGCGGAGGGCAAAAGGGGCGAAGACGCGGTCCAATCAGCCTGATTTTTCACCCTGATTTTTTCTGAGGCTGCGGCGGTGACGGGAACCTTGAGGTTTTTTCCAGCACATTCAGGTCCTTGTGATTGCGCATGTATTGTTCCGATGCATCACGCAATGGCTGGTAGTCCCACGGATACCAGTTGCCTTTGCGCAGGGCCTGCCATACGGCAAGCCGCACCAGTTGGCTTTCCCTGATGTCTGCTTCCAGCTTTGACGGGTTCCAGCGTGCTGCCGCCATCGACCGGAATTTCCGGACGACATCCGCATGATCAGGATTGTCTGCGAGGTTGGTCATCTCGCCTGAGTCTTCGGCAAGGTCGAACAATTGGTCCGGATCAGGCCGCGATGCGGTGTATTTCCAGTTTCCCTGCCGGATCATGAACAGCGGGGCAAGACAGCCTTCTGCCGTCAATTCTGCGTAGATGGCATGGTCCGGATTTTCAGCGCCGCCTTCAAGCAGGGGCAAAAGAGAGTGCCCGTCCAGAGTCGCAGCATGGTCTTTGCGCCCGGCGATATCGCTCAGGGTCGGTACGATATCCAGCAGTGAGGCCGGCTGTGTGACCCGGCGCGCGTCATACCTGCCGGGCGCATGCACGATGAGCGGCACCCGGGCGGAATGCTCCATGAAGCTCATCTTGTACCACAGGCCGCGCTCGCCCAGCATGTCGCCATGGTCAGATGTAAACATGATGATGGTGTCATCGCTCAATCCGCAATCATCAAGCGTGTCCAGTATCTTGCCGACGTGATCGTCCAGATAGGAAATGTTGGCATAGTAGGCGCGCCGGGCATTGCGGATATCCTGGTCCAAGATGTCGTAATCATCCATGGCGGAGACCTTCCACAGCCGCTGGCTGTGCGGGTCCATGTCATCATAGGCAAATGCCGGCGTAAGCGGGGCGTCTATGGCATCGTCCGAATACAGGTTCCAGTATTTTGCCCGTGCGGCGTACGGGTCATGCGGATGGGTGAATGAGGCGACCAGACAGAACGGGCGCTGTTCCGGATTGCGGGCATAATCGTAGATGCGCCGGCACGCCTGAAAACCCACTTCATCGTCATATTCAAGCTGGTTGGTCTGTTCTGCGATGCCTGCCTGCTTGACCGACAGCAGATTGTGATACCACCAGTCGACGCGCTCCTGAGGTTTGCGCCAGTCGGGTGTCCAGCCGAAATCTGCCGGGTATATGTCCGTGGTCAGGCGTTCTTCAAACCCGTGCAACTGATCGGGTCCGACAAAATGCATCTTGCCGGACAGGCACGTGCGATAGCCCTCCAGCCGCAAATAGTGGGCAAAGCTCGGGATCTGGGATGCAAATTCGGCTGCGTTGTCATAGACCCGGTTGCGTGACGGCAACTGCCCGGACATCATTGCAGCGCGTGCCGGTGCGCACAGCGGGCTTGGCGAGTAGAAATTCTCGAATACAACGCCGTCCTTCGCCAGCCGGTCGATGTTGGGTGTCTTGACGACCGGGTGCCCGTAAGATGACAGAAACAGGGCGGACAGCTGATCAACCATGATGAGGACAATATTGGGTTTGTTTTCAGGCATGGTGGATCCCCATATGAACTGGTGTAGATTGAGCGTCAGAGTAGCGTTCGGATATGGAGCAATAGATTGAAAGACCGACCGTTTCCAGTAAAGCCGCGACAAGGCCTTGTGGCATCGGTGATGCTGGTCCTGATTCGCGGGTACCAGCTGACCCTGTCGTATTTTTTCGGTCGCACCTGCCGGCACCTGCCGACATGTTCCAGCTACGCCATGGAGGCAGTTTCCGTCCATGGGGCGTGGGCGGGATTCTGGCTGGGATTTTTCAGAATTGTCCGCTGCAATCCGTGGGGAACGAGCGGCCATGACCCGGTGCCTGACAAGATCGAGCGGGCCGGGCTGAAGGTCTGGCGCTATGCCCGCTTGACGAAGCGGGCCGATAACGGGCAATAAGTTGGCCATTGCGTGCAACAAGTCAGCGCGCAACCAAACAACAATTAGTCAGCTTACCTGCGTTTGTATGCAGAGAGTGAGCAAGAGGTGACGATAATGATTTCCCTTACATTTCCTGATGGATCCGTGCGCCAGTTCGAGGCAGGCACAAGCGGGCGTGATGTCGCCGGTTCGATTGCCAAGTCGCTGCAGAAAAAGGCCGTGGCGATCATGCTGGACGGTGCGCTTGCGGACCTGTCCGACCCGATTGACGCAGATGCCGAGTTCAAGATCATTACACGTGAAGACGCCGATGCGCTGGAACTGATCCGGCATGATGCAGCGCACGTGATGGCGGAAGCGGTACAGGAATTGTGGCCGGGTACCCAGGTTACCATCGGACCGGTGATCGAGAACGGCTTCTTCTATGATTTCAAGCGCAATCAACCGTTCACGACGGAAGATCTGCCTGTCATCGAAAAGAAGATGCGTGAGATTATCCAGCGCAACAAGCCTTTCACCAAGGAAGTCTGGCCGCGCGACAAAGTCAAGCAGGTGTTCAGTGACAAGGGCGAGACCTACAAGGTTGAACTGGTCGATGCGATCCCTGACGAGCAAGACCTGAAAATCTACTATCAGGGTGACTGGTTTGACCTGTGCCGGGGCCCGCATATGGC
>JABDRA010000415.1 GCA_013041995.1 Anderseniella sp.
GCAACAGACTGTTCAATACGCTGGGCAACATCGCAGACGATGGACGTGTCGGCATGTTGTTTCCGGATTTTGCCACCGGTGATCTGTTACTGCTGACCGGGCGAGCCAGCATCGTCTGGGACGGTGAGCGTCTGCAGGGGTTTGAAGGCGCCCAGAGGCTGGTTGATGTAAAGGTGGATGAGGTTGTGCACGCCCGCTCGGCTTTATCTTTGGCAGGATCGCTGATCGAGCAATCACCAAAACTGTCCAGAACCGGCGTCTGGCAGTAAGGCGATACTCCGGTCAGTCCAGATCAATCTTGCCACCCCGGTTTTTCTTGACGTTACCGCGTCTGGTCTTGCTTTCAAGACGGCGTTTTTTGGAGCCCAGCGTCGGTCTGGTTGCAACCCGCCGGCGTGGAACGTGGGCGGCGCCTCTGATAATCTCCTTAAGACGTTCCAGCGCATCGCGCCGGTTTGCTTCCTGCGTGCGATGGCGGGCGGCAACCAGAACAAGTTCACCGTCATTGGTCAGTCGGCTGTCGCCGCTGGTGAGGATTTTTTCCCTCACCCGGTCGGGCAAAGACGGTGACAGGCGGACATTGAATCGCAACTGCACGGCGGTTGACACCTTGTTGACATTCTGCCCGCCGGGCCCGCCTGATCGGATGAACTTTTCCTCCAGTTCATCGTCCAGAAGCCAGATACTGTTGGTGATCTGAATACGTGCCATCGCCTGTACGGTTTTCAAACTTCTGACGGGTTGTTGTTGATTGCAAACATATCACATTCGGTGGACAAGACTGTCCCGCCCATATCTAGTCCGTCAATTGCCATATCAATCCGATAATGCCACTGTTTGGGGAAGGGAATTCCTTTTCAAGATCGGGGTGAGCCCATATGAAGCGACTAATAAGTATTTTGTGTTGCATGTTGCTTCTGGTCGCGTGCGATGAGAATACGGTTTCTGAAAACGCGGAACCGCCGGTACGCGGTTTGAAGACACTGCTGATAAAGGAAGTTGAAGAGACTATCGTGCGGCGGTTTCCAAGCGTCCTGCAACCATCTTCCACTTCCGTACTGTCGTTCGAGATTTCGGGACGGTTGCAGGAGGTAAATCTTGACGTCGGCCAGCGGGTCGCAAAAGGCGATGTCCTTGCCGAAGTTGATCCGAAGTCTCTGGATCTGCAGGTGGCAACCGCAAAGGCGGCTCTCGCGGAAGCCGAGTCCCGGGCACGCAACGCGGCGACCAACCTGCAACACCAGGACGAGCTTCTGAAGAAGAAGGTGATTGCGCAAGCAGCACTTGATGAAGCGAAAACCGAGGCTGACACAACCGCCTCACAGGTTTTGCAGGCAAAACGCAGCCTTGATACTGCCGAAGAGAACCTGACCAAGGCGGCATTGATTGCACCTTTTGACGGTATCTTGAATTCAGTTGAAGTTCAGTCGTTCACCAATGTATCGCCCGGCGCGCCGGTGGCGACGCTGTACGCCGCAGATGCTTTTGAGGCCAGTTTTTCAGTCAGTTTTGACATCGTCAACCGGCTGGCGGTAGGCAAGAAAGTCATTGTTCGTCTTGCCGATAACCCTTCTGTGGTGCTGGCTGGTCATATCAGTGAACTGGGTGCCCGCGCCGATACGGTTTCCTCGTTCCCCCTGGTGGTAAAACTTGATGAAACCGACCCGTCGATCAAGGCCGGCATGGCTGTGGAAGTTGCCATGGAGTTTACCGTTCCCAGCGGGCAGGGGTTCAGCCTGCCATTGTCAGTGCTGCCGTTTGACGGCAAGCTCGTTAATGGCAAGACACCGGATGATCCGGGCAAGACGACGGTGTTCGTGTTTGATCCGGACAACAGCACCGTTCACCGGCGTGAGGTCAGCGTTGGCGGTGTCAGGGAAAACTCGATCATCATTATCGAAGGATTGAAACTGGGCGAACGGGTGGCTGTTGCCGGAGTGTCGTTCTTGCGCGAGGGACAGAAAGTCAAACTGCTTCCGGATGCCAGGTAGCAGGAGCGCAACATGAAGTCCCTTACCGCCCTCGGCATCAACAAGTCCCGCCTCACCGTGCTGATCATGATCGGCCTGATCGTCCAGGGATTGCTGGTCTATGCCGGGATTCCCAAACGCGAAAACCCCGCCATTACAATTCGCAACGCGCAGGTGACGGCACAATTCCCGGGCATGTCTCCTGACCGCATGGAAGACCTGATCGTCGTTCCCATCGAGCGTAAGGCTCGCGAAATCGGTGAGATTGAGGACATCAATGCCCTGATCACCACCGGCAGCGCTGTGATCACGCTGACCACCTATGACAGCGTGTCCAAGCAGGCTCTGGATGCGGTATTCCAGGACATCCGCAACCGTATGGAGGATGTGAAGACAGAGCTTCCCGACGGCACGGTCGGTCCGTTCGTGAACACGAACTATGGGGACGTGGCAATATCGACAATTGCTGTCACCGGGGAAGGCTTCTCCTATGCCGACATCAAGTCCTCGTCGGATGATCTGCGCACCCACCTGTACACTGTGGAAGGGGTCTCGAAAGTCTCGCTGTTCGGCGTTCAGGAAGAGCGTGTCTGGCTGGAGATCGATTCCAGGAAGCTGGCGGCCGTCGGCGTGTAACTGCCGCAGGTGCTGCAGGACTTGCAGAACCAGAACGTCATTCTGCCGGCAGGCCAGCTTGATGCCAACGGCACCACCTTGATCCTGGAGGCAAATGGTGATCTTGGTTCGGTTGACGAGGTCGGCAATATTCTCACCAAGGTTGAGGGACTGAGTGGTTTCGTTCGCCTGAAGGACCTGATGACGGTGCGGCGTGGTTATGTCGATCCGGCGACCAAGCCGGTGTATTTCAATGCCCAGCCCGCCATCATGGTCAGCGTTGAAATGTCGGACAGCGAAGACATCCAGCAGATCGGCAAGAGGTTGCAGGCGTCGGTAGCTGCCTTTGAACAAAAACAACCCATCGGGATTTCGTATACGTTTTCGACCTATCAGGAGACCAATGTCACCGTGTCGATCAACAATGCGCTGTCCAATGTGGCGCAGACATTTGTTGTCGTTGTGCTGGTGCTGTTGATATTCCTTGGCCTGCGGGCCTCCATGATCATCGCCTGCATTGTCCCGTTTACGGTGATGTTCGCGCTGGCTGGAATGCGGTTTCTGGAAATTGACCTGCAACAGATTTCCATTGCGGCTGTCATCATTTCACTCGGTCTGCTGGTGGATAACGGCCTCGTGGTTGTTGAAGACATACAACGCAGAATAGGCGAGGGCGACGATCCTAAACAGGCTGCTCTCACTGCCGGCAAGCAATTTTTCACGCCGTTGGGCGTCGCGTCCATCACCACGGTATCTGCTTTTGTGCCAATGTTGATCCTGGTAGGCACTGAAGGCGAGTTCGCATTTTCGCTGGGTGCCGTGGTCGGGGTCATGCTGCTGGGGTCCTGGCTCACCGCCATGTATATCCTGCCGGCAATGAGTGTTTGGTTTGCCAGGACAAATGCCACCAAGTCAGCCGGCAGGCAGGGCTTTCTCGTGCGCCTGTACGGGACCGTGGTCGCCAGTAGCCTGATGTTTGCGCCGCTGATCATACTGCTGACCTATGGCGCTGTTGTCGGTTCCATGACGCTGTTTGCAGGCGTCAAGAAAGAGATGTTCCCGTTGGCCGAGCGGGCTGAATACCTGATCTATCTGGATATGCCGAAGGGCACCTCAATTAACCGCACAAAGCAAGAAGCCCTGGCCGTGGAAAAATGGCTGCTCGACAAGAAGGTCAATCCGGAAGTCCGCGACACGACCGTGTTTGTCGGCGATGGTGGTCCGAGGTTCTATCTTGCCCTCAACCCTGCCGACGCCAACCCGGCCAGCGCTTTCATTCTGGTGAACACCAACGAATTTGCCGGCGCGGTTTCCGGGGCAAAGCGAGCTCAGGACTACTTGCTGGAAAACCATCCAGCCGCCCGTTTCAAGGTGAAACGGCTGTCCATGGGCGGTGGCGAGTCAGGTATTGTCGAAATTGAAATCAGCGGTCCTGATGCGGAAAAACTTCTGGATATGGCTCAAAAGGTAGAGTTGGGTTTTGCCCAGATACCCGGCATCGTCCAGAACGAGAATGACTGGGGCAACAAGAGCCTCAAGATGGTCATCAACATTGCCCAGGACAAGGCCCGTGAACTGGGTGTCACGTCGGAAGATATTTCCAATATCATGAATACCTTTTTCTCTGGTACGATCTACTCGACCTACCGCGAGGGGACCGAGTCCATTCCGATTGTGGTGCGGGCTGGAGAGGCTTTTCGTGACAGTCTGGAGGACCTGGCCAACCTGTCAATCTCGGCTGGTGGACGCCTGATATCGCTTGATCAGATTGCAACGTTCCAACCCCGGCTGGAATATTCACAACTGCGCCGGGAAAACCAGGTACGCACCATCAAGATTTTTGGAAAGAGTGATCTCCTGGCGGCCAATCAGGTCGTGGATTTGCTGCAACCGACCCTGGACGGACTTCAGCTCGGCGAAGACTACAAATTGAACGTTGGCGGTGAAACCGAAAATTCCTCCAAGGTAAACAATCTTCTTTTGGGCGGCATGCCGGCAGCATTGGGCATCATGCTGGCCGCGCTGATGTTCCAGTTCAATTCAGTCAGGCGGGTGTTGTTGACCTTCATGACCATTCCACTGGTGGTCATAGGCGCGCCAATTGCCCTGCTGGCGACCGATGAACCGCTTTCGTTTTTTGCGATCCTCGGCATGATTTCATTGGCCGGCATCATCATCAACAACGCGATTGTGCTGATCGACCAGATCGATATCGAGTGGCAGACATTGCCGTTGAAAGAGGCGGTGGTCGAGGCTTCCACAAAACGGGTGACGCCGATCTTGCTGACGTCCCTAACCACCATTCTCGGCCTCATGCCGATGGCCATTAACGGCGGTGCACTGTTTGAACCAATGGCAACCCTGATGATAGGTGGCCTAGCAGTCTCGTCCTTGCTGACGCTGTTCTTTGTCCCAGGCGGTTACTTCATGCTGTTTGGCGGTTTCTCAATATCCAGATCCTGATCCGGTGGAGACCACCAAAGGCATGGTTACTCAGTCGCTTCCAGCTTGTCCTGTGTCCTGGTGTCGAAATCGCTGGCGTCATGGCGTTCGTGCAACTGCTGGTCCGGCCGGCCTGACACCCGGTTTACAATGCGTCCGCGCTTGACCGCCGGGCGCACGGCGATCTGATCGTTCCAGCGCATAACATTTTTGTACTCATGGGTGCTCAGAAACTCTGCGGCTGAATACAC
>JABDRA010000268.1 GCA_013041995.1 Anderseniella sp.
ATATTCCCCACTGCTGCCTCCCGTAGGAGTCTGGGCCGTGTCTCAGTCCCAGTGTGGCTGATCGTCCTCTCAGACCAGCTACGGATCGTCGCCTTGGTGAGCCATTACCTCACCAACAAGCTAATCCAACGCGGGCCCCTCTATCGGCGATAAATCTTTCTCCCGAAGGACGTATACGGTATTAGCAGTCGTTTCCAACTGTTGTTCCGTACCGAAAGGTAGGTTCCCACGCGTTACTCACCCGTCTGCCACTCCCCCGAAGGGGCGTTCGACTTGCATGTGTTAAGCCTGCCGCCAGCGTTCGTTCTGAGCCAGGATCAAACTCTCAAGTTTGAAACGTTTTGCTCAGTTAACGATTGCTCGTCGACTGTTCAATTATTTTGCGTTTGCGTAATTGACGAGTTACCATGTTTTATCACGCCCAATTGCTTGGACGATCAAAGCTTGGCTTCTCTATAAACGCAAGTTTAGCGTCTCTTTTGTGTTCCGCTCCACTCCCCGAAGAGGGGTGCTTCATCACGAAACCGCCAGGACACGCGCCGCCTGCGTTTCTCTTTCTCTGTTCAACAATGTCAAAGAGCAAGGAAGACCTTTCGGACCTCCACCCCTGAAAACCGGCGGCAGGCGTCTGCGGTTTGACTTAAACCGTCTAAACTGTCGTTAGTCTCAGGAGACAACAAAGAACGCTCGCCAACCAGTGGCGTCCGCTCTTCAGTGAGGCGGTTTATAGTTGCGTGGCGCCCTGACTGTCAAGCGGATTGTCGCAAAAAGTTCGTAAAAGATTCAACAAATTTCAATTCTCCACGAAAACCACCGAAAACCTGCACTTTCCGGCACTTCCTGCGCACCCGCCGCCAGCGAGGCCAGCATCCCGTCAGGCCTTGTGGTCAATTAAGAAACCATATAGTATCTTTATTTCCATTTTCCATACCTTGCCGGGACACAAAATGAACGATCGCCGCGAGCAATTGCTGCACATCCTCAAGACTCTCGGTCCGCGGCCCACTTCAAGCCTTGCAAACCGGCTTGAAATGACACTGGCAGGTGTCCGCAAACATCTCAAACTGCTGGAACACGACAAGCTGGTTGCATCAAGCGGTGTTGTAGGCGGTGTCGGCAGGCCCGACCTGGTGTGGCGCCTGACACAGGCGGGCCATGACCGGTTTCCCGACACCCATGACACACTGACCCTTGATCTGATCGGCTCAATCCGCACCGTCTTCGGTGAGACAGGTCTGGACAAGTTGATCGCGGCCCGTGAAAGCGAAACCAGGAAGCGCTATGCGCGCGCCCTGTCATCAGCCCAGTCGGCGCGCCAGAAGGTCGAACGCCTTGCTGACCTGCGCAGCGAAGAAGGCTACATGGCGCAGGCAGAACAGATCGATGACCAGACATGGCGGCTGGCGGAAAACCATTGTCCGGTATGCGCCGCGGCCCGCGTCTGCCAGGGCCTGTGCTGGTCGGAACTGGCCATCTTCAGGCAGGTGCTCGGCAAATCCTTCACAGTGGAACGCGACGAGTACCTGCTGGACGGCGCGCGACGCTGCTCCTATCTCATCCGGTCGCTGGTTCCAACCTCCCGACGACACACCAGCTCGTGACCAAAACAGATGATCAACACCGGCCACCCTCACCGGCATCGTCTGCCGCGGCAGCTTCTGCGCGGCCAAACTGGCGCGCACTGTCAAAGTCCGGCGTGTTGTCACGATTTGTCTTCCTGGGACTTGGCATCTGGCTGCACGCAGCTGACGAGCTGATCATATCAACACTCATCACCGACATTGTTGCAGATATCGGCGGCATTGAACTTCTCGGGTGGAACCTTGCCCTTTACGAACTCGGATCAATTCTGGCCGGTGCAGCCATGGGACTGCAGATCGCGCGCTCGGGACTGCGCGCCGGGTTTGCGCTGTCAGCCCTGGCCTACGCCACTGGCTGTGCAATATCAGCACTGGCGCCGGCCATGGAAGTCATGCTGCTCGGACGGCTCGCGCAAGGCTTTGGCGGAGGCGGCCTGGTGGCGATTGCGTTCATTGCAGTTGAAAAGCTGTTCGACAGATCCATATGGCCGCAACTGTTTGCGCTGTTGTCGGC
>JABDRA010000423.1 GCA_013041995.1 Anderseniella sp.
CGGCTGTTTTCCACGATATGCCAGCCAGCAGCGCAATTGCAATTATCGCGTACACCATGACCTGTCTGGCCTGGACGTTGGTGTTGTACCTTGCTGTTTCTAGCATGGCGACCGCCGTGATTTGGAATTATACCAAAGCAAGCAATTATTGCTTGCTTTGGTACTAATGGATTCCCTTACACATTACGCATCTGAGCGCATGCAATCAACAGGCGTGCCTTGAACTGCAAATCAATCAGTTGATGGTGGAATTCACAACGGCGTCATGATGACCACGCGCACGCACCTGCTGCAGCGCTGACTGTGCGCTTGCATGATTGTCCAGCGGCCCCACCCGCACCCGGTACAATGGACCAAACGAACCATTGGCTGGCTTGATCTGGACGGAGCCCAGATCGGCCAGGGCGTCCTTGGTACGTTGCGCGTTTCCAGGGTCGGAAAATGCGGCTACCTGGATATAATATCCTTCAGCGCCGGTGTCTGCAGTCGCAGCCGCAGTTGCGGTTCGGTTTGACGGCTGATTCTCGCCGTAACGACCATCACGAAGGTTGGCACTGGCGATCATCTCGTTCAAAGGCGTGCGGCGCTTGAGTTCCTGGTTCATAGCGGCAAGATGGCCATAGGTCGGATCTTCAAGGGGCGCCGGGCCGATATACTGCACATGGGCTTTCGTCTTGCCCCTGCCCCGGAAGCCAAGCAGATCTGCAGAGCGTTTTGACATGTCAATGATGCGGTCGTTCACGAACGGTCCGCGATCGTTGACCCGCACAATGACTTCACGTCCATTTTCCAGATTTGTGACCTTGGCATAACTCGGCAATTGCATGGTGGTATGGGCCGCGGTGAGCTGCTCCATATCGAACCACTCACCGTTTGACGTCATGCGCCTGTTGAATTTCGGACCGTACCAGGAAGCCACACCCGTCTTGCTGTAGTTTGGCTCGTGTTTCGGATGAAACCATATGTCGGCAACCTGATATGATTTGCCGACATGGCGCCTTCCGCCGCCTTTGGGCATTGGACCTTTCGCGTCGTCCCATATGGGTGAACCGACACCGGCAAACGGATCTTTCTTACCGGATCCGGAGCACCCTGCGAGCGCGATGGCAACGGCGCACAATACCCCTGCCCCAACAAAGTAATATCCGCTGCTCCTGCGAGTTGGCAGCCGCAAATTCTGATCTGTCATGATCGCTGTGTTCCCAGGTTAAACGCCGGACGTCGGCCCGCAATCCCCTAACGGATTTGCTAAATGTTTAACGAGTTTGCGCCAATGACGGTAAAGACGAGGTTCAGGAATACGGTTAACAAATGTTTGACGGGACCGGTTGTCTCAGCTTCCCGCTTTCCTGATGTAAACAGTCAATCTATAGTCGGTCTCATGAACCAGATGCCTTCTCCAGTCGAGCTGACCTCATCACTGAGTACACAGCTAAGTGTGGCAATCCTGGCACGTCCCGTCTCGGATCATGACTTGCAGGCTGCTGCCTTATTCACTCTCGATGCTGTTGCAAACATTGTTGCGGGCCGGAATTCGGTGCCGGGGCGCAAACTCCTGGCCTGGCAGAAGTCGATGTCGGAAAGCTCGGGGCCTGCAATCGACAAGGCGAGATTGTCGTTTTTATACGGTAGTTTGTGCCACATCCTTGAGGTTGATGATTTGCATCGGGCTTCGGTGGTACATCCTGGTTGTGTTGTGGTTCCCGCAGTGTTCGCAATGGCTGCCGGTTTAAACGGCAAGTCGGCTTTGTCAGCCATAGTGCGGGGGTTTGAAGCCTGCTGCCGGGTTGGGATGAGTGTGGGTCCGGAACATTACCGGGTCTGGCACAATACGGCGACGTGCGGTCCGTTCGGCTCCGCCATGGCGGTTGCCGGTCTGTTGGGCCTCGATGAAGCGGCATGTGTGAATGCGCTTGGCAATGCCGGATCACAATCTGCGGGGTTATGGCAGTTTCTCGACACCGGCGCTGAAACCAAGCATCTGCATGCCGGGCGTGGTGCTGAGGCCGGTCTTGTTGCAGCTACCCTGGCTGAACACGGGTTTACCGGTGCGCCGCGAATTCTTGAAGGCGATCGGGGATTTTACAAGGCAACCTGCCCCAACCCGGATCAAACCCTGTTGTTGCCGGGCGCGGGCGATCAATGGCAATTGCACGAAACGTCAATCAAGCCATGGCCGTCATGCCGACACACCCATCCGGCGATTGAGTGTGGGTTGGCACTTCATCAGCAATTGCCGAAAGGCCTGAAAATCCGGTCGGTGAGGGTTTTCGCTTATCAGGCAGCACTTGATCTGTGTGACCGGATCAAGGTTGAAACTGCGTATGCGGGCAAGTTTTCCCTGCAACATTGTGTGGCAACGGCGTTGATCAGAGGCGTTGTGGTATTCGACAACTTCGAAGCTGAAGCCCGTGATGAAGCGGATGGTCTTCGGACCCGAACCGCAGTGTCCACCGTCGAACAGTTTCAGTCAGCCTATCCCCTTCACTGGGGTAGCCGGGTAGAAGTCGAGATGGAAGACGGGTCCGTGATTTCGCATGAAGTGGCCGATGCGCGCGGCGACCCGGAACTGCCTCTGACACGTGAGGACATGGTGGCGAAGGCGCGGGGCCTGCTGGTACATGGCCGGCACCCGGCACCGGATGAGCTTATAGACCAGGTCCTGGCAATGCCTCAATCGGGAGAAGTACCGGATCTGTCAGGTCTGATGGTGGACCCGGCACCTGATCCTGAGTGACCATCAGTGAAGCGGCTTCAATCGAGCCTAAACTGAGCTAGTCTGTCGAAGAGCCGCCAAGGATTTGGGTTTCCGCCGGCTGGTTGTTTACAGCCGGATCAGGTGTTTCATCGGCTGCAGGCGCTGTGTCTGTTGCAGCATCTGGTGTGCTTGTAGTTTCCTGTTCCGCAGATTCGGCTTTGGCGGCAACTTCGAGAACGGCTCTGAGCCTGGCCATGTTGCTGGCTCCATGGACGTTTCCCGCAGCAGCTGAACGCTGATAGAGTTGCAGCGCTTTGGCTGTGTCTTTCACGGTCCCCCAGCCCATTTCATACATGCCGCCAAGATTGTTCTGGCCCCATGAATTGCCTGACTTCGACGCATCGCTGAACAACCGAAAAGCGGTCTGCAAGTCGCGGTCAACACCTTTGCCCTGCAGGTACATCAGGCCAAGATTGTTTTTCGATGCGACATGGCCAAGATCGGCGGCTTTTTCGTAATAACTGATTGCCTTGATTTCCGCCTTTTTGACGCCTTTGCCGTAGTGATACGCGTCGGCGGCCCAATATGCCGCCTCAGTATGCCCTTTATCGGCAGCACTGGCATACAG
>JABDRA010000425.1 GCA_013041995.1 Anderseniella sp.
TGTCGAGCTGGCCGGCCGACAGGGGCTTGTACTGCTCACGCGGTTTGAAAAGCGACTTGGACGGGAAGATCTTGATGGTGAGATCAACATTGGCGGCGGCCACTTCGTCGGCCACGATCTGGGCCACCTTGTGGCGCACATCCTTGGTTGACCACTGGTGCGACAGGCGCAGTTCCTTGGCATAGGCAGTGGCTGACAGGGCGGTCGCCATGGCAAGACCGGCTATCAGGGATGTCAGTTTGAGTTTCATGTAGTCCTCCCGGTCCGGCGTGTTACTCGACCGGACGTTTTTCATGTTGAATTCGTTGACTGACGAAACAGGTCAGCATCGCCAGCCTACGGCTTTGCGTGCAGGAGTCAACTGTCTTGTATACAAGAAACTGCTTGTTGAATGCAAAGAATTGCGGCTATTGTTATCGCCATCATGAGCGAAAGAACGGCAGATCGCATTCGCGAAACTCTCGAGCAGGCCATTTTGACCGGTGAGTTTGACGATGGCGTGCGTCTCGACGAAGTGCGTCTGTGCACCCGTTTCGGGGTGTCACGAACGCCGGTTCGCGAGGCCCTGCATCAGCTCACTGCATCCGGCCTTCTGGACATGAAACCGCGCCGCGGAGCGTTTGTCCGCATGCCCGGGTTCGTGGAAGTCGTTGAAATGTTCGAGGTCATGGGTGAGCTGGAGAGCATGTGTGGCCGGCTGGCCGCCAAGCGCATAAGCGATGCGCAGCTCAAGGCATTTGCTTCTGCCTGCGTGAAGTGTGAACAGGCGGAGGAAGCCGGCGACAGCGATGCCTACTACCGTGAAAACGAGACCTTTCACCAGGTCCTGTACCAGGCCAGCGGTAACGGGTTTCTGCAATCGCAGGCGGTAAACCTGCAGAAACGGTTACAGCCGTTTCGCCGCCTGCAACTGCGGGTGCGCGGTCGTACCAGGCAATCGCTGGATGAGCACCGGCAAATCCTGAAGGCCGTCGAGGATGGTGACGGCGAAGCAGCCGAAACCCTGTTGCGCCAGCATGTGACGGTGCAGGGCGAAAAGTTCTTCGACCTGATGCGCGGCCTCGAGGAAACCTCGATGCGCAAGACCGGCTAGAGCAACATGGGTTCAATTGAACCCATAAAGTTGCTCTATCACTTTGAAAGCGATCAGGTTTTTGATTTTTGGTTGATTCAACCAAAGATCATCCTGATCTGAGCCGAGTTAACTTATATCTGCGCACTCGGCCACTGGCGTGATAGCCCCTTTGCCGTCGAAGAAACTCAGCAGGTTGTTGGCCACCAGATCGCCCATGGCGCGACGGGTCTCGACAGTCGCCGAGCCCTGGTGGGGCTGCAAAGTGACATTGTCGAGTGCACGCAGCTTTTCAGGAATTTTCGGCTCTGCTGCAAACACGTCAAGACCCGCATAGCCCAGCTTGCCGCTTGCAAGGGCTTCAATCAGTGCGTCTTCGTCATGCACCGAGCCACGCGCTACATTGATGAAGGTGCCGTCCGGCCCAAGTGCTTCCAGGACCTGCGCGTTGACAATGCCTTTGGTTGCGTCACCGCCGGGACATATGGCGATGACGAAATCACAGTCGCGAGCCATATCGGTCAGATCATCGTAAAACGCATAAGCTTGGTCTGCCTGCTTGCTGCGGCCATGGTAACCGATCACGCATCCGAACACGTCCAGCTTGCGGGCAATATCCTTGCCGATGCGGCCAAGACCCAGAATGCCGACCTTGCGGCCATTGATTGCGCGTGCAAGCGGCGGATCGCCTTCTTTCTCCCAGCGTCCGGCACGGGCAAACCTTTCCCATTCGCTGAAACGGCGCGAACAGGTCAGCACCAGCGTGACAGCCATATTGGCGACGTCGTCATTGAGCACGTCGGGCGTGTTGGTGGCGATGACATTGCGTGATGCCGCATGCGCTGCATTCACGCCATCATAACCGACGCCGAAGCTTGCTATGATCTTCAGGCTGGGCAATGCGTCGATCAGGTCGGCATCGGCCTTGCCCATGGTGGCGACACCTTCGATTTTGTCCGCAACGGAGGCAAGGAATGCGTCCTTGTCGTCTGCCTCATAGAGCCGGTGCAGTGTGTGGCGGGCTTCCAGAGCCTCCTGGATATGCGGCATCATGTTGGAGACCAGAAGAATATCAGTCATGTCTTTTTCCTTTGATCAATGCGGTGTTCAGCAATAACGCTCGGCGCCGGGCCATTGCGCGTCGGTATACCTGTCGCCGTACGCGAAACCGGGCGGCAGGCACCTGGCGATTTCAGCCAGGTCACCCGGTGTCAGTTTCAGGCTTTCACCGGCAGCCAGTTGTTCCAGGTGCTTGCGTGAACGGGTGCCTGGGATGGGCAGAAGATGGTCTCCCTGTTCCAGCACCCAGGCAATTGCAACAGTTGCCGGAGACACGCCGCGGTCCTTGCAGAACGCCCGGAACGCATCAAGCGCCTTGATGTTGCAGGAAAAATTCGGCTCGACAAAGCGCGGATTGCCGTTTCGGAAATCACCGTCGCCGAAGCTTTGCGGATCCGGGAGTGTGTCGGCGAACATGCCGCGCCCCAGCGGCGAGAACGGCACGAACGCCACGCCCAGTTCTTCGCATGCCTGTATGACACCAAGTTCCGGACTGCGGGTCCACAATGAATATTCGCTTTGTACCGCCATGACAGGGTGTACTGCATGGGCCCGGCGCAGCGAGAACGGCGCGATCTCGGAAAACCCGATACCGCCGATCTTGCCTTCTTCCTTGAAGCGCACCAGCGTTTCCATGACGTCCTCGATGGGCCGGTCGGCCTCGCGACGGTGAATGTAGTACAGCCCGACATGGTCAACGCCAAGATTGCGCAGGGATTTTTCCAGCGCCTCGCGCAGGTGTTCAGGCGAGTTGTTGAAACTGCGCACATTGGTCTCAGGATCGCGGTAAATCCCCGCCTTGGTGGCGATGGTGAACTTGTTCGGGTGATCCTTGATGAACGAGCCGATTACCTTCTCCGACACACCGGCGCCATAGACATTGGCCGTATCGAGAAAGTCGATGCCGAGGTCAAGCGCTGCAGCCAGTGTGTCATGGCTTTCTGCTTCGGTCGTCGGTCCGTAAGCGCCGGCAAAACTCCAGCAGCCGACACCTATGGCCGACACTTCCGGGCCGCCAGTTCCCAGTTGACGTTTGTGCATAATCTAATCCTTGTTCATGTCTACTTGCGCATAGACCTTGAGTGCATCTTCCATGGTGCGGCTTGCATCAATGGTCTCACGGGTTTCAGCAGCAAACGGGGTTTGCGCCAGCACCCGGAAAATGTCGGCGGCTCCGTCATGGAAACCGGATGTCACACCGGCGTCTGTAAAGGTTGCCGCGATCTCCTCCATCTCGCCGATCCAGCGTCCGGAGTCAGCCGGCAGGCGCGGGATACGAGCCCGCATAGCGTCGAGTGCGGGTTTCTGGCTGAAGGCAAATTCTGCCGTCAGTTCTTCGGTGAGACCCAGTTTTTCCGCTGCCAGCATGACCGCGGTCTGAAGCGTCCAGGTTCCCTTGGTGAGAGCGGCATAGACCATTTTCATGGCCGAGGCGCGCCCGATTTCGTCGCCGAGACTGATAACCTCAAAGCCCTTGCCGTCCAGTGCCAGCATGGCAGATACGTCGGCACCTGATACATAAAACCTGGTGCCGCCGCCCTTGCCGGGTGCCAGGCCTATGATGCCGGCATCAATGAACAAGGCGCCTGCTGTTGAAATGGCGTCGGCGGCCATGCGCGCGGTTGCGGGAGAGATGGCATTGCAGTCCACATAGACGGGGGTCTTGCCTGCTTCGCGCATGGCGGCGGCAATTTCGGTTGCCAGGCCGACTGCCGCAGACGGCGGCAGAATGGACAGAATGATATCGGCGCGCTCGACCAGGCCCACCAGAGTTTCGGTATCCTGCATACCGGCCCGGGCTGCCAGCACGCGGGTTGCTTCACTGCGCCCGGCCAGGCAGGTCAGCACCGTGTGACCGGCACCGCTCAATGCGGCGCCGACACCATGGCCCATGTCGCCAGGCATCAGGATTGCGATAACAGGCAGGCTCATCAGGCGTTCTCTCCGGTAGCATTCTTGAAATAGGTCGCTTTTTGATGTGCTCGATACAGCGCGTAAAGACCGCCGGCCAGCATCACAATGCCTATGCCGGGGCGAATGAAGCCTTCCATCATGAACATGGCAGGCGCAAGGGCGAGAACCATCAGGGGCGTATAGTAGAACGGCCATACCTTCTTGCCGCGATCACGCTGGTAGATTCCGAAGCCCATGGAAAACAGGCTCAGGGTCAGGAAGAAAACCGACCAGGGATGAGTGATGAAATTGCTCATGTCGGTCGAAATGGCCACGGCGCGCGCCAGCCAGCGTTCAGCAATAGGGCCAAGCACGACACCTAAAATCATCGGGGCCAGCGGGAAGCCCAGATTGCGCATCATGTAGCCGATGACGCCAAATATCAGCAATGTCCACATGTCATTGACGATGTTATGCAGGGCGAAAACACCAATGCCGCAATAGGCCAGGATAATGCCAGCCAGAACGTACATCTTTACTTTAGTCACCAGCACGAACAATCTCAGCGCAATTGACTGGAAAAACAGCACCAGGAAGTTGGCGAAGAAGAAGGCAATAAAGATCGAATATGCCAGCACGGGAGCCTCGGTGATGAAGCTGGGACTGGGTACCACGTCATGGATCAACAACGCACCCAGCATGACGGCGGTGACAATGTCGCCGGGAATACCAAGTGCCATCATGGTAATCAGTGAGCCGCCGGCAGTCGCATTGTTGGCTGCTTCCGGCGCAATAATTCCGTCCTCGAAACCAGTGCCGAATTTTTCCGGCGTATCGGAGGCTTTCTTGGCCTGGTCATAGGCCAGGATATTGGAGATCGATGATCCTGCGGCCGGCAGAATGCCGGTGAAAATGCCGATGATCGAGGAACGCACCAGGTTGCCCCATTTCGACAGGACAATTTTGGCAGCCTTCATGTGTTCGATGCGGATGTCGATGTCGCCGGTCTGGGCCAGCGAACGCCTGGCTTCTGCCGGATTGCGTATGTCGCCCATCAACTGGCTGAAGGCGAACAGCCCAATCAGAACCGGCAAAAACGCGAAACCTTCCTGCAGATAGTCTGACCCGAAGTCGAACCGGGAAACGCCATTGATATCTTCTTCGCCGACGGTGGCGATCAGCAGGCCAAGTGCACCCGAAATCAGGCCCTTGATAAGACTTTTGCCGGCCAGACTTGCAGTGATGGTGAGCGCAAAGAACACCAGGGCGAAATAATCCCATGGCTGAAACTCCAGCCCGATGCGGGCGAGCTGCGGCGCAATGGCGATCAGGCAGATGGCGGAAATGGTGCCGCCGAAGAATGACGACCACACGCCGAGACCAAGCGCCAGGCCGGGGCGGCCCTGACGCGCCATGGGAAAGCCGTCGAATGTGGTTGCAACCGAGGATGGTGTCCCGGGAATGCCGATCAGGATTCCCGACATAAGACCGCCTGACAAGCCTCCGACGAACACACCTATCATGGTGGCAATGCCCTGGGACGCCGTCATCGAGAAGGTGAACGGGAGGGCCAAAACAACAGCCATGGCGATAGTGAAGCCCGGAATGGCGCCTGCCAGCAGGCCGGCGATGGCACCGACGCTCATCAACAGCAATGTATGAACGGTGGCGATTTCAGCGAGAGCGGCGAAGATGTGTTCCATGTCGGGTGGTTCCTCAGGCTCTAGCGGATCGAGAAGATTTCGCCCTCAGGCAAAATCACTCGCAGGCCAAAAGTGAACAGGGTCCACATGAAGCCCATCGATACGGTGGCATAGATCGCATGGCGGACCAGTTCTCGGGGCGTCCAGCCGCCAAGGACAGTGAGCAGGGCGAACACAAGCAGTATTCCGCCGATCAGCGCGCCGGTCCAGGGCAGGGTGGCCAGAAACACAAAATAGATTGCAAAACAGATGATCGGATTGCGAAAATATTCCAGAAATCCGATCAATCCGGGTTTTCGATCATCGCCCTTGGCGTCGTCGGAAGCCGGATAGCTGAGTGACTGGACAAAGTAAATGGCACTGAACAGGGTCAGGACAGCCACAATGATCTGCGGCCATGTCGATGGTTTCAGTGTGCCGTATCCCGGCAACCTTATGTGCAGGGACGACCAGGCCAGAAGCCCGCAAAACAGCAGCAACAGGATTGCGATTATGGTGTCTCTATTGAGTGCGCGCATGGATGCCCGAGCCAGCCTGGTTTGTGAAATGGAATAAGATAATTTGGACCGGACGCCAGACTGGCATCCGGTCCTTTCGGTGCCTGAACCGGGTTACTTCTTGTACATGCCAACCTTGATGGCGACCTTTTCATGGGCTTCGTACTCGGCCTTGAACCAGTCAGCATACTCCTCGGCATTGCGGTACTTGATCTGGGTGCCCTTGGATTCAAGTGACGACTTGAAGCCCTCGTTTTCGGTCGCCTTCTTGATGACGCCGGCCCAGTAATCGATGACTTCTTTCGGTGTGCCCTTTGGCGCAACGATGCCGCGGTCAAGCGAATAGGTCATGTCAACACCAAGTTCTTTCAGTGTCGGCAGATCAGGCAGCAACGGTGAGCGTTCTTCAGACGCAATCGCCATAGCCTTGAGATCGCCGGTGGCCAGATGCTTCTTGGCTGTCGGAATGTTGATGGTACCCAGCTTGATCGTATTGGCCAACAAAGCCGTTACGCGCTCCTTGGTGCCGTCGAACGGTACATATTTGAACTTCGTACCGGTCAGGTCTTCAAACAACAGCCACATGAACTGACTGGTTGAACCGAATGTTGCACCAAGTTCGATGGATTCCGGCTCTGCTTTTGCTGCAGCCACCAGTTCCTCGATTGAGTTGAAAGGCACTGTGCCGGCTGCGCCCATGATTTCTGGTGTCGAGGTGACCTGCGCCACCATGTCGAAACCGTCCCAGGTAAAGTCCACACGACCGTTCAGAAAGCCGACAATGGCGCTCTGGTGGATGGCAAACAGCGTACACCCGTCAGCCTTGGCCTTGCGGGCTTCCTTGGCACCCTTGTTGCCGCCCTGACCGGGCACGGTCACAACCTGAAGTTTTACGGGCACATCCATTTCCTGAACGGTCTTTTCCATCTGTGAAAAGATGATGTGTGTGCCGCCGCCGGCCTTCCATGGCACGATCAGCTTGGCGGTGGTGCAACCCATATCAAGAGCCTGCGCCGGGGCAGACATTCCAATGGCAGCTGCCGCGATGGCAACGCCGCCCAGAAGTGATTTGGCGAAACGCATAAATTTCTCCCTGTAAGATACTATTAAAAATTGTTCTCGGAGCATTTGCCCCGAGTGAGTGAAAAAGACTAAGGGTATCGCTGGTTGAGTCAATCGCATGGGGCGTCATTCGGTCCCGCAGGGCGGGAGAGCCATATGCAAAATAACCTGACATCGGCACCAACACTGCGCCTGGGCATTGCCGGTCTCGGCACCATCGGACTGGCGGTGGCCAAGCGCGTCGACGCCGGTGAGGCAGGCGATATGGTGGTATCGGCAGTATCTGCCCGCAACACGCAAAAGGCTGCTGACAACATATCCGCTTTCGCACACAGGCCTGATATCGCGCCGATTGGCGAAATCGGTGAGCATTGCGACGTGGTACTGGAATGCGCGCCCAGGTCAGTGTTCGATGCACTCGCGAGCTCGGCCATCTCCAATGGCTGCATCTTCATCCCATTGTCGGTGGGGGCTTTGCTGGACCGGCCTGAACTGGTGGACCAGGCGCGCGCGACGGGCGCGAAAATTGTGGTCCCGACCGGCGCCCTGATCGGGCTTGATGCGGTAAAGGCGATTTCCCAGGGCAATGTCACCAGCATCACCATGGAGACGCGCAAACCGCCGCGCGGTCTGAAGGGCGCACCGCACATCGCGGCAACCGGTGTTGATCTGGACAGTGTCAGCGAACCCCTGAAGGTGTTTTCAGGTACTGCACGCGAAGCCGCCAAGGGATTTCCCGCCAATGTCAACGTTGCCGCCGCACTTGGCCTTGCCGGTATCGGGCCGGACCGGACCATGGTGGAAATCTGGGCCGATCCGACCGTGCAGCACAACACCCATACGATCACGGCAAAATCGGATTCATCCGACTTCACCATGACAATTCGAA
>JABDRA010000269.1 GCA_013041995.1 Anderseniella sp.
CTGCAGAAAGCCTGTCCACACGGCTGGCGCAACTGGGCTTCAAGGTCAGGCAGGCAGGCGTCATGCCGCCGACCCATACTTTTGCCCAAGCTGGTCCGGGCGCTGAAAAAGAGTTTGATCTGGAGACCTATTACGGGTCCGGATCTCCGCTTGCGTCAGCGTCGATCACGCCGGACGAGCTCTACACGATGACCCCGGAAGAGCTGGACGAACGCCTGACCGTTGTGGCGCAAAAGCAGGCGCAGGAGCGGTTGCGCGATGCAGGTGTAAACTCACTTGAAGAGCTGATGGGGGAAACAGATGAGGCAGCCGGGCAGGCCGAGCCAACCGTGTCGGTGAAGACATCTTCAAAATCAGAGAAGACGCCCAGGCTGGCGGACCGGTCAACATCCGTACCTGGGCGCGAGCAACTCGCCACTGCGCGGCCTGCGCCGGATGCGAAGACCGACCTGGGCGACATGCAGACCCTTGCGGACAGGTCAGGGCGTGGTGCGATCGACAAGGTGGCTCTTGTCGGGGTGACAGGATCTCCCGGGCGCGGCAATGACGAGCTGTACCTGGCCATGCGCAAGGTGCTGCGCGATGCTGGCTGGCCGGTGGTGAAAAAGCCGGGCAAGACAGCATTGTCGATTTCCGGCCGGGTCGTACTCTCGGCACCCAAATCAGGCGTGCAACAGGTGAAGCTCGCCTGGGCCGTCACCCTTCCGACAGGCAAGGTGCTCGGGACTGTGCGGCAGGCCAACGACGTTCCGGCAGGCTCGCTCAACAAGGGCTGGGGCCAGACGGCAGGCTATGCGGCAGAAGCTGCTGCAGAGGGTATTTTCAACCTTGTTGAGCAGGTACGCGGCAAATAAACGGCATTTGTCATCCAAAATTATCATCTACATGTGGAATTGCGGAAATCTGTGGTTGGCAGACCGCTATCCAAGGTTGTAAGAACCTTGTCATAAGGGCTGGATCAGCTGGAATTCCCGCGTAAACAAAGATCGGGAACTGGCGTCACAGGGCGAACGTCGTAATGAAACTCGTTTCGGGCAATTCCAACCGGCCATTGGCGGAAGCCATTGCCGCCTATCTCAACCTTCCTTTGACCAAGTGCTCGGTGCGGCGATTTGCCGACATGGAAGTGTTTGTCGAAATTCAGGAAAATGTCCGTGGCGAGGATGTCTTCGTGGTGCAGTCCACATCGTTTCCGACCAACGACCACCTGATGGAACTGCTGATCATCACCGACGCCCTGCGCCGTGCATCGGCCAAACGGGTGACGGCGGTCGTGCCGTATTTCGGCTATGCCAGGCAGGACCGGAAACCCGGCCCGCGGACGCCGATTTCGGCCAAGCTGGTTGCCAACATGATCGAGCGGGCCGGCGCAGACCGGGTGCTGACCATTGACCTGCATGCCGGTCAGATTCAGGGCTTTTTCGATATTCCAACCGACAACCTTTATGCAGCCCCTGTCATGGTGCGCGACATCAAGGACAACAAGGACAAGTTCGCCGGTACGGAAGTGTGTGTTGTATCACCAGACGTCGGTGGCGTGGTGCGCGCGCGTGCACTGGCCAAGCGTATCGGGGCGCCGCTCGCGATCGTGGACAAGCGCCGCGAACGCGCAGGCGTTTCGGAAGTCATGAACATCATCGGCGAGGTGTCCGGCATGTCCTGCATCCTGGTCGATGACATCGTCGATTCAGGTGGCACGTTGTGCAACGCCGCTGAAGCCCTGCTGGATGCAGGCGCATCGGATGTGTCAGCCTATATCACCCATGGCGTATTGTCCGGCGGTGCCGTGGCGCGCATTACCGCGTCCAAACTCAAGCAACTGGTGCTGACCGACAGCATCCAGGCAACAGAAGCGGTGCGTGTGTCGCGCAATATCCGTGTCATCACCATGGGAAGCCTGATTGGCGAAGCCATCAAGCGCACGGCGCTGGAAGAATCAGTGTCCAGCCTGTTTGACGACTGATGTACCGACTGCCAGTCTGATGGTATGAGTAATACTATCATTCATAGCGAGACAATTCCTGCCGGAGCGCCCTGGTCGCGGGTGATCAGGAGGGAAGAGCGGTTGCGCATCGTCGATACGCACGGGGCACAGGCCGTTGATTTCCTGTGCTATTGTGCCGAAGATCCGGCTGAGCGCTATCACGCCCCCAATACCATCAAGAAGGCGGGCACCATCCTGCTCACCGCCGGTCACGCGCTGTATTCAGACAAGGCGCGCAAATTGTTCTCCATCGAGGAAGACAGTTTCGGCGGCCATGACACCATTGGCGGGTGCTGTTCGAAACCATCCAACGAAATGCTTTATGGCGTAGGTAATGACGGCTGCCGGGAAAACTTTCTGACAGCACTTGCCGGGCACAATCTGGGCTGGAAGGACATCGTACCGAACGTCAACTGGTTCATGACCGTGCCGGTGGATACGGCGGGCGCTGCACATGTGGCGCCGGGATCATCCCGTCCGGGAGACTTTGTGACGCTTCGTGCCGAGATGGATGTGCTGGCGGTGATTTCCAACTGCCCGCAGGTGCTGAACCCGTGCAACAACTTCAATCCGACAGACATTGCGATCGAAGTGCTGGCGCCTGAGAACTGAAAATCCCCGGACGCTTGTTGAAGCACCCGGGGCAGTTTCAGGGAGGTTTACTCACTCACGGTTGTCGCGTATGGCCCTTTTCAAGCCAAAACTATTGAGTTGTCGGCTAGCAATTTAGTTTATGTTCGTCGCGTCAAAACATCCAATAGCAAAGTCCGGTGTATCAAGGGTCGCGCCCTGGCGATCAACCGTCAGACGGTCGCCGGAGAATGAGTAGGATGTTCCAATCATGATTGTGTGATCATCAAGGTCCCGCGTTCCTTCAACCAGACAGCTGTCGCGGAATGTGCCCCGGTAGCCAAGGTAGATCGGTGTGTCACCGATGACAGGCATGCCGGCCAGGACAAAGTCATAGCGCGCCTTCACCGAAAAGGCTTCCATTTCACCTGAGATCGCGAAGTTATAATCCATGTTGATATAGGTGCCTTCCAACTGGATGCGGCTGTCGCTGGTCGGGAAATAGCGTACGACGCCGCGAGCAAAAAATCCGTCGTCAAGGCCAAAAATACCAAAGTCATCCGCGGTTTCGACATAACCACCCTGACCATACAGGGTCACATTATCGATATAAAACTGGGCTTCACCGCCGACAAAGCGGTAATCCTGTCGTACGCTTCCGCCGGGAATGCCCGAATCGATCGAGCCCATCCCACCAAACGCGCCAAACAGGCCGCGTGACGGATCGCGCCAACTGCCATGAGTGGCGAACTGGTAGGAAAAACGCGGTCCGGCCGCATCATTGTCAACCGCGTTTTCGGTGGCGTATGTGTTGTACTCGTATTTGACATCCGTCTGGATCGACATGTTCTCGCCAAGCGGCAGGCTCAGCAGGCCCTCACCGCCATTGGTAAACACCGTGTCGTCATCAATTCCATCATCGATGAACTGCACACCTGCCCCGCTATCAACAACACCTGATATAATCAGGCCCATTTTACGTTCGTAATCAGCGGCACTGGCCGGACCTGCAAAAGCAAAAAGCGCGACAGATGTCGCCAACAGCATTTTTTCATTGAAATGACCCCTACAAAAAACCAACTCACTCTATAATAGGCAGATTCCAAGGCTGTCGCACAGGCACGTTCCTGCAGTCGGTACATTTTTTTGAAAAGTGTGACATTTGGGACACAGTTTGCTTACGGACAGCTTGTTCAGATAATGTCAGACAAGGCCGTGAATATTTAGCGGCGCGGTACATGTTGCGCACCGGCGTTGCTTTATGTATAAGCCCGCAATCCGTTGCCGGGCTCGTTCACCCCTGGAGGAGATCTCAGGCCGGATACTGGATGGCGCATCAATGGTTGGCGCGCCGTGTTTTTTACCACTTGCACGACAGCAGGAGACAGACGATGGCACAGACCGTCACACTGAACGCTTCGGTGCGCGAACGGGCCGGCAAGGGGGCCGCCCGCGCAGTCCGCCGTGAAGGCCGCGTACCCGCCGTAATCTACGGCGACAAAAAGGATCCCCAGACCATTTCCATGGATTACCGTGAATTGATGAAACAGGTGCAGACAGGCCGGTTCCTGTCGACACTAATCGACATCGATGTTGACGGGTCCAAGGTTCGCACCATCCCGCGTGATGTGCAGTTTGATCCGGTTCGCGACTTCGTCGTGCACGTTGACTTTCTGCGGCTTGGCAAGGGCGCGCGTATTGCCGTTGAAGTCGCGATCAACTTCCTTGGCGACGAAGACAGCCCAGGCCTCAAGCGTGGTGGCGTTTTGAACGTGGTTCGCCACACTGTTGAAATCATGTGTCCGGCTGATGCGATCCCGGAAAGCTTTGATATGGACATTTCAGAGCTGGATATCGGCGACGGCCTGCACTCCACCGATCTGACATTGCCTGAAGGCATGGCCTTTACCATTACCGATCGTGACTTCACCATTGCGACCATCTCTGCACCATCCGGTGGTGCTGATGAAGATGAAGAAGATGCTGCAGTTGAAGGCGAAGAAGGTGCTGAAGGCGAAGAGGTTGAAGGCGGCGAAGACGCTGCCGGTGAAGGTGAAGGCGGCGAGGAGTAATCTCTTCGCCGGGCCTTTCCGGTTCAGTTCGGCTGATTGCGAAATGAGGCACACATGCTGATTATCGCGGGACTTGGAAATCCAGGTACCAAATATGCCGGACACCGGCACAATATTGGCTTCATGGCGGTGGACGAGATCGTTCGCCGCCATGGCTTTTCTGCATGGCGCAAGAAATTCCAGTCGGAAATCTCTGAAGGACTGCTCGACGGCGAGACAGTTCTGATCATGAAACCGCAAACCTATATGAACGAGTCCGGTCGTGCCGTCGGTGAGGCCATGCGGTTCTACAATCTCGGTCCTGAAGACATAGTCGTGCTCTATGACGAGCTTGATCTGGCGGCCGGGAAGGTGCGGGTGAAAACCGGTGGTGGCGCGGGTGGCCATAACGGCATCCGCTCAATCGATGCCCATTGCGGCAAGGACTATCGCCGGGTGCGGCTGGGTATCGGCCATCCGGGATCAAAGGACCGGGTTACCGGACATGTCCTGGGTGATTTTGCGAAAGCCGACCGTGAATGGCTGGAGCCACTGCTCGACGAGGTTGCACGAAGTGCCGGACTGCTGGCGAAAGGCGACAATGCCGGGTTCATGAACAAGGTGGCGCTCGCCGTGCGACCGGATGGAAAAGACAACTCAGCGTCTAAGGTGTCATCCAAGGTGCCGGGCAAAAAGCAAAGTCACATACATCAGGCGCGCGCAGCTACCCGCAAGCCTGCATTGTCAAAAACCGGCCCGATGGCAGACATGCTGAACAGGCTGCTGGGTAAGAAGGACAAGGATTAGATGGGTTTCAAGTGCGGTATCGTCGGGCTGCCCAATGTCGGCAAGTCGACCCTGTTCAATGCGCTGACGCAGACGGCGGCAGCGCAAGCGGCCAACTATCCGTTTTGCACCATTGAACCGAATGTCGGGGATGTGGCGGTGCCGGATGAGCGTCTTGTGCAACTGGCCTCCATTGCAAAGTCTGCCCAAACCATCCCGACCCGGCTGACATTTGTTGATATTGCCGGCCTCGTCAAGGGTGCCTCCAAAGGCGAAGGTCTCGGCAATCAGTTCCTGGCAAATATCCGCGAGGTCGATGCAATCGCTCATGTGGTGCGCTGTTTTGAAGACGGCGACATCACCCATGTAGAAGGCCGCATTGACCCGATTGCCGACATAGAAACCATCGAAACCGAATTGATGTTGTCGGACATGGAGAGCCTGGAAAAGCGAATTGCAGGGGTTGAGAAGAAGGCAAAGTCCGGTGAGAAAGCCGCCAGGGCAGAGTACGATTTCATGATGCGGCCGCTTGAACTGCTGCGGGAAGGCAAACCGGCGCGTGAGCTTGAAATTGCAGATGATGAGCAAAAAGCGTTCCGCATGCTGGGCCTGCTGACGTCCAAGCCGGTGTTGTATGTCTGCAATGTTGAAGAAGCAGCAGCAGACGAGGGCAATGATTTTTCTGACAAGGTGAAGGCCTTCGCAGCGACGCAAGGGGCACAGGCGGTTGTTGTGTCTGCCAAGATCGAAAGCGAAATCGCCGTACTGGATGATGATGAACAGCGTGAGTATCTCGATGCTATCGGACTGGCCGAACCGGGCC
>JABDRA010000429.1 GCA_013041995.1 Anderseniella sp.
GCCATACTCTTTAGGCCCGAGCACTTCCCAGAAACTCTTGGGTCGCTCCGACGTGAACGTGATCTTGTTGATCGACTTGGCCGATTTGAAGCCGTACTTCCAGGGCAGGTGCAAACGGATGGGAGCGCCCATGGACTTCGCTACCGGTTTGCCATAGGCGCCGGTCACCATGAACGCCAGGTCATTGTTGGCTTCTTCCATGGTTACAGATTCCGAATATGGCCACGGATAGCTGCCGCCAAACAGGCTTGGTTTCTGGCCCGGTGCTATTTCCGGATCGTTAAAAGTTTCAAACTTCACGTATTTTGCATTTGCATTGGGCTTGGCAAGGGCAACGAGCTGCTTGAGGGTGAAACCGCTCCACGGGACCGTCATCGACCACGCTTCCACACAGCGATGTCGGTAAACCCGCTGTTCAATCTGAACCTTCTTTATCAGCTCATCAAACTGCATCTTGAACGGGGTTTCAATCTCACCTTCAAAGGCGATTTCCCATGGCCGGATCACCAGCGCTTCGGCTGCTTTTGAAATCCGCTTGGACGTGCCGAACTCATAAAAATTGTTGTAGGTGATATTCAGTGCCTCGGGCGTGACCTTGCGCCCGGCGTCCGCATAGGCAGGATTCAGTTTCCCGGGATACAGGCCTGCCGTTGGATCTTCGTTGGCCAGGCCGGGGCGAATACCTGAGGCTAGGCCGATACCCGCAAAGCCGGCAGCGGCAATAAACTTTCGCCGGTTCACAAACACGTGCTCCGATGTCGCCCTGGACTCGGGAATTTCCCAGTTGTGAATTGTCTTGATCAGCATGCGCATGCACCCCTGAAATTAGCAAACAAGCCGCCCGCATAAGGCGTCCTTGCTTGCCAACCTAGGCATCCTCACCCGACTTGCCAAATCACTCCTTTGTCAGGCGAATGCGATCAGCCGTTATCGCTGACCGCCACGGCTGCATCAAGGATGTGGATCAGTCGGCTGGCTCAAGGGTCATGTTGGACACACCAAGTGCCGCATTGAGCCCGGTCTGCACCTGAACGCTCAATGGTTGCAGCGTAATGTTGGACCCGCCGACAAGTGCATTTGCACCGGCGCCGATACCTGCAGTGGCTTCTGCGGAAGCACCCACATAGCGGCCGGAAAGTGCGCCATACTCAACAACTCCAGGCGCGAATACGCCCCATATCATGCGAGCTTCACCCGTCACGCCGATGTCGAGGCCGAATTTCGTCAGCTTTCCGACATAAACATCTTCGCGGCCCGAAGTTGATTTGTAGACACAATCCATGGCCTTGGATGAGGTCACGATCAGGCCGATGCCCCCTTCAACAATACACTCCAGGGTACCGATATTAATGCCCGCTCCGTCAGCAGACGCAGGTCCGGAAGAGCCGGCAACCATAGCAAGGGTAACAACAGCGGCAGATGCAATACGTTTCATAGGAATATGCCTTTCTGGCGAAATGTGGGGGCCGGGCTGCGTGACCAAATGTATCACGCAACCGAACTCCCGAATCGCCGTCCCGAGCGATGACCCATACTTAGCCATCGTTGGTAACAAATCCAATTACAATTTCGACATAATTGTACCAAAGTTTTTAACCGAAGGAACGGCCTATTTCAGACTATTGCAAAACCGCTGAATACGCTCACATGCATCTTCCAGTGCTTCATTGGAGGTTGCGTACGAAACCCGGAAAAACGGCTCCAGTCCAAATGCTGCACCATGCACGGCGGCAACTCCCTCGTCAGCCAGCAGCGCGGTTACGAAGTCCTCGTCATTCTTGATCTGCTGGCCTGACGGGGTCGTCTTGCCAATCAGCTCTTCACAGGATGGATATACATAGAACGCACCTTCCGGTGTCGGGCATGACAGGCCGTTTGCCTGATTCAGCATCGACACAACCAGGTCCCGGCGTTCCTTGAATTTCTCATTGTTGCTGGCAATGAAATCCTGCGGCCCGTTCAGGGCTTCAACTGCCGCCCACTGTGAAATCGACGACGGATTGGATGTGGACTGCGACTGCAATTTTCGCATCGCGTTGATCAACATTTCCGGACCGGCTGCAAAGCCAATGCGCCATCCGGTCATCGCGTAGGCCTTGGATACACCGTTCATGGTCAAGGTGCGCTCCAGCAATTGCGGTTCAACCTGGGCCGGGGTCACGAACTTGAAATCATCGTAGACCAGATGCTCGTACATATCGTCGGTCAGCACCCAGACTTGCGGATGCCGCATCAGCACATCTGTGAGCGCCTTCAACTCGGCATGGCTGTAGGCTGCGCCAGACGGGTTTGACGGCGAGTTGAACACCAGCCACTTGGTTTTAGGCGTAATTGCAGCTTCCAATGCGGCCGCCTGCAGCTTGAAACCGTTATCCAGGGTTGTTTCGACGAATACCGGCTTGCCACCGCCCAACAACACGATGTCGGGATAGCTCACCCAATAGGGTGCCGGCACTATCACTTCGTCGCCGGGATTAAGCGTCGCCAGTAACGCGTTAAACAGAACCTGCTTGCCACCGGTTCCAACCGACACCTGCGATGGCTGATACTTGAGCCCGTTGTCGCGCTCGAACTTGGCGCAAATCGCCTGCTTTAATTCGGGCACTCCATCAACCGGTGTATACTTGGTGCGTCCGTCATGGATCGCTTTTATGGCGGCTTCCTTGATGTTGTCGGGTGTATCAAAGTCAGGCTCACCAGCAGACAGTCCGATTATATCACGCCCGGCTGCTTTGAGTTCCATGGCTTTCGTTGAAATCGCGATCGTAGCTGACGGCTGTATACGATTAAGCGAGTCTGCGATGAAACCCATTGGAATGACTCCTTTATGTTATCTGTGATATCGGTCCTAGAGAACCGGCGCGGACCTCAGCTTCAGGAACCTAGTCCTGCCGTTTTTGTACCGCAAGCGCAAAGTCTTTGTTTTTGGCAGTTGGGGATTCCAGAATTGCATATTTCAATCGCCGGGGCTGGTGTTGCAGGCTTGGCAAGTGCCATCGCAGTTGCCCAAAACGGCCATTCAGTAACAGTTTTTGAACAGGCCGCCCGGCTCGAGACAATCGGGGCGGGGCTGCAACTGGGGCCGAATGCGGTCCGGGTGCTTGAAGGTCTGGGAGTATGGGACGCGCTTGAAGCGCAGTGCTGTGCGCCGGCACGTATTCGCATCTGCGATGCAATCAGCGGACGGCAGTTGTCTGCACTGGAGCTTGGCGACAGTTTTGCCAGGAGGTTCGGCAGCCCTTACCGGGTTGCGCACCGGGCCGATCTGATCGATGCACTGGCACAAACCGCATCCCGTAACAGCGACATCACGATCATTAAGGACTGCCGCATTACCGGGCTGCAACCGGGCAAGCCCACAGGGTTGAAAACCCTGTCCGGCGAAATCCGTGAATCTGATCTGATCATCGCGGCAGACGGTATCCGTTCTGCGCTGCGCACTCACATTGCGCCTGGCAACGAGCCGCGTCAGAGCGGCGAAACACTGTACCGGGCCCTTGCCCCGGCCGGCGATCTTCCTGACGCGCTTGATCGTGATGCGGTTTACCTGTGGCTGGCACCGGGCGCCCATGTCGTGCACTATCTGGTGTCAGGTGGCCGCCAGCTCAACATCGTGGCCAGTATTGAACAGCCGGCAGACCAGACCGGCTGGAACAACATCGCCAGCCGCGACAACGTGCTTGACGCGCTGCCCGGCGTGACGTCAGCATTGCACGAACTGTTGTCCACACCGGCAAGCTGGCTGGCCTGGACAGGCGCTGATCTTGAGCCGTTCACCGCATGGAGCCGGGACAATTGCGTTCTGGTGGGTGATGCTGCTCATGCGTCCCTGCCCTATCTTGCCCAGGGTGCTGCCATGGCTTTGGAAGACGCTGCTTGCCTGGCTGCTTGTCTCGGTGGCGGAGGTGACAACCTGAAAGCTGCCCTGGCCCGTTATGAAAAAATCCGCCAGCCCCGCACTGCCCGCATTGTCGAAGAGTCCCGCCGCAATGCCGGTATCTACCATATGCGCGGCCCGAAGGCCCAGGCGCGAAATCTGGCCCTGAGGTTGTTGCCCGGCTCAATGCAAATGCAACGCCTTGCCTGGATCTACTCACCGTCGCCAAACCGTGAACCGTCAGCTTGACCTTTTTCCTGACCGATTGTGGCTGACTATCTGAAAAATCAGCGTAAAATTCATCGATTCGATTGACTTGATCATCCGGTTACGACCACTGTAAAAGACCGCTTGAAATCGTTCGCATGAGGTTCACCGGATGCAGCAACTACCAGCCATTCTCGCCAGCAGAATTGCCGATAAGGGTCCGGTCCGCGTTGGCGTCATCGGAGCTGGAAAATTCGGCTCGATGTTCCTCAACCAGGTGCCGTTTTCACCCCACTTGTCAGTTGTTGTTATTGCCGACCTTGACCCGGAACGTGCCCGCACTGCATGCCGGACCGTAGGCTGGCCGGACGATCTGATCTCCCGGACACGCTTTACCGATGACGGCATGGACCTGATTGCCGACCCTGATGTCGAGGTTGTCATGGAAATCACCGGTTCGCCGGCGGCCGGCTGCGCCCATGCACTTGCAGCAGCTCAACACGGCAAGCATATCGTCATGGTCAATGTCGAAGCAGATGTGCTCGCGGGCCCGGTTCTGGCTGCCGCGCATCGCAGCGCAGGCACGGTTTATTCGATGGCATCCGGCGACCAGCCTGCCCTGGTTTGCGAGATCGTCGACTGGGCCAGGACCTGTGGTCTGGACATCGTGTGTGCCGGGAAGGGCACCCGCTTCCAGCCTGAGTTTCATGATGTCACGCCCGATGGTGTGTGGACCCATTATGGCCTCAGTCCCGAGCAGGCAGCGGCCGCGGGCATGAATTCCCAGATGTTCAACTCGTTCCTCGACGGCACCAAATCTGCCATAGAGATGGCAGCCATCGCCAACGCCACCGGGTTAAGTGCCCCGAGCGACGGATTGAAATTTCCGGCTGTCGACTTTGACAATTTGCAGAATGTACTCATTCCGGCAGACGCCGGGGGCATGCTTGACGCAGAAGGGTTTGTTGAAGTCATTGCCTCCGAGCACCGCGGCGAGACAACTGAAATGCACAATCACCTGCGCTGGGGTGTCTATGCCGTGTTCAAGGCGCCCAACCAGTATGCGCGCGATTGCTTTTTGCAATATGGGCTGAAAACGGACCAGTCAGGCTATTATGCGGCCATGTACCGGCCATACCACCTGATCGGCCTCGAGCTGGGGGTTTCCGCGGCCAATGCGGCGATACGCGGCGAAGCGACGGGAAGCACGGCAGCGTGGCGTGGCGATGTTGTTGCTGTCGCCAAGAAAGATATCAGCGCCGGCGACACACTGGATGGCGAAGGCGGATACACCGCATGGGGCAAGCTGATGCCTGCCGATGCATCACATCGCGCACGGGCCCTGCCCATCGGTCTGGCTCACGGTGTCAGCCTGATCCGCCCAGTAAAACACGGCGCAACCATTACCTATGATGATATTGGCCCGTTGCCGGACAATGCAGCCACCGAATGTCGGCGGAAACTTGAGAATTCTGCCGATTTTACAACATAACGCCTTGATATCGTTAACCTTTTGTTAACCCTATGCCCCCGGTTTGCCATACAATGACCCGTGTAACGGCATTGTTTGCGTGATTTTACGCCATCCTTTCATGGTCTTGTAAGAGGCTGGAAAGGGTTCGCGATTGAACCGGGATGCGCACATAATGTTGATCAAAAACAGCGAAACTGACGGCTTGTACGGCTTCGGTGCGGCAGCGCGTGACGCCAATTCCGCGCACAACCGCAAAAACACCCATATGCTGTCGTTTTTTGTAGCAGCCCTGTCTACAGCTGTCCTGGCCGTGATGATGGCCATCGTGCCAATTGGATCGGCGACTGCCAGTCCGCTGCTTCTTCGGGTAGGGATTACGCCAGACACTCTTGGTGTTGCCGCAATAAGCGCATTTGGTTTGTCAACGATCCTGTGTGCCGTCATGCTGGTGGCACCAGTTCTGGCGTCACGCAGATCACGGCGCCGGAATCGCCTCTAAAACTGTCTTTAGATCAGGATGGGCAGACAAAAACCGGCACCGCAGTTAAGCGATGCCGGCTTTGATGGTTGTGTCGAACAACCGAAAGATCAGTCGCGGCCGGCGCTTCCGCCGCCGCCACCGCCACCGCCATTGCCGCCACCTTCGCCGCCCACTCTACCAATATCGCTCAAATCGCCGCCGGAAAAGTTCTGGCGCTTGGTCGGGCGATCATTTGCGGGGCCAGCGGCTGGCGGTATATATATTCTCTTTTTCCGCTCGACCAGATCACCTGTGCACCCATACTGGCCACGTTCCGTCTCGAAAATCCGGCCATGGATGCCATTGCACATTTGCTTGGCTTCACGGAACGAAGTCTCATAACCAAAGTACACGGTCTCCGCATGGGCCGTAGTGGTAACGTTACCCGCGAAAAGGACACCGGCAACAGCGCCGGCAGCAAGGATCATTGTGGATTTCGCTGTCTTGGTAATCTGGGACATTTTAATTTCCTCGTTCTTGTTTCTGTGTCCGACCGCGAAGGTCGTCACGTGTTTACTTAAGGACAACATTGCCAGCGCCCAGATGACTGAAACCTGAGTGGTTCGTTCATCTGACGTTCAGAAAGCGATTGGGAGATGAAAAACTGGAACGGTGGGCTTATTGCCAGTATGCAGACGCCAGATCAATATAAGTCTGGGTATTGCGCTTCATGCGACTGGTATCTACATCGCGATAGGCTGCATGCACCATGGCATTCATGTCTTCCGCCCGCCTGATGCCTTCGGGATAACCATCAAAAACGTCAAAAATACTCTTCTTCTGAGCATCGACGGTAATCAGGGCGGCAAAACTGCGCGGTGCTTCGTGAGGGTCGTATCCCGCAGAGACGAAATAGCGGAAGCCAAGCATATCGGCTTGCTCTTCCTGGGCGCGGGTATAGCTGCTCAGGCTTGTATCAGCCAACGCCTTCACACCACTGCTCAACCAGGGAACACCAAGTCCGTCGTCAAAAATTCTTTTTCCGAACGCTGTTACACGCTTGTTCAGCGACTGACCGTCATGTCCCTTTACCACGTGGCTTGCCCGATTGTGCGCCATCTCGTGTGCCAGCACCATCGCCATCTGGCCTTCAGTGCGCAGCTTGGTGACAATCCCTGTGGTTACAAAGATATGGCCACCACCGGGTGTAAACGCGTTGGCATGTGGGCTGTCCACAAGATACACCTTGTAGAACAAGCTCGAGGCGCCATGCTCTGGTGTCGTTTTCAGTCGCGTCACAATTGTATTCAGATAATCTTCAAGTTCGGTATCACTGGACCGCTTCATCACGCCGAGTGCGCGTTGGGCGAGGTCGTTACCGATAATCTGCTGCCGCTTGAAATTCGACGTTCCTGCCGGGGCCACCGACACATCAGGTAGTTTTCTTTCGCCATTGACAGACGCACCCGATACACCGGCATCCAGTTGCGCGAGCAAGTGGTTTTCGGCGCACCCGTTCGCAACCAGAGCCATTACCAGCAGTAGTGCGGTTTGTAATGTTGAACGTCTTGTCACGTTGCCAGCCGTTGTGCCCGATAGGTAGTGGATGCCGTCCACGAAGCAGCATCATAGCGCTCATTGCAGAAAGCCTCAAGCTAACTTGTTAACCAAATTCAATCTGAGGATAATTCACCAATAAATCAATTATTGGCCTTCCACCACACGCACCGCCAACACAAAATTGTTACATTTTTGATGCCTCTTGTTGAACCAGTACTGCTCGTACTTGCGTACGCAGACAGTTACAATTCACGGCAGCATTTGTCGCCTAAATCCCGATCAATACATCCAACAAGGAAAACTGACCATGAAGTTTACACCCCTTGCCCTGGCAGCAATCCTGGCCATCGGTACCTCGTTTACCGCAGCCCACGCTGCCGGCTCAGACACCTCGACATCCACCAAGACCTGCAAAAAAGGTCAGGTTTATTCCAGCAGCAAAAAGAAGTGCGTGAAGCAGACGTCTGAGGTCGTTCCGGACAAGTCACTGAAAGCTCAAGGATGGGCCCTTGCCCGCGCCGGCCAGTATGAAAACGCTGTCGACCTGTTCCGTCTGGTTGCCGACAAGCGCGACCCGGAAGCTCTCAACGGGCTTGGCTATACGCACCGCAAGATGGGCATGGTCGAGCAGGGCATCGCTTTCTACCACAAGGCCCTGGATACCGACCCGGATTACATCCTGGCCCGCGAATACCTGGGCGAAGGGTATGTGAAACTGGGCAAGATGGACCTTGCGCGTGAACAGCTCACGGAAATCGGTACGCGCTGCGGCACGGCCTGCGAAGAATACCTGCTGCTGTCCCAGGCCATCGATACCGGCAAACCGATCTACTGATCCGAAGAACAAGCAAACAACCAAGCCACGGCCCGTCACACGGCCATGGCTTTTTTGTTCGTCGAGCCTCTTCAAAAAACCGTTACGGGTTGCCATAAATCAGGCGCAAAACTTCCGCGTTCCTGCTGCAAACCCCCGCTAAACGTAAATCAAGCCTTAACCATGAAGCATTATGCTGACTGGCATTCATATCGTATGTTTGAGAGCCGGGGTTTAATCGATGAGTGAGCGAAACATATCACGCCGCAACATGCTGTTTGGCAGCGGCGCAACGGTATTGATTTCATCTTTTGCCACTGCTGCACAGGCTGACCCGTTCAATATCGACACCATCTCCAACTGGATCAGGACCCGTGGTGGCTTTGATGAGGAACCGCGTCGTGGCGATATCACGGGCTCGGTTTCACCGACCAACGCGCCGGCGGCACCTCAACCACCCTATCAGCCACCTTCAGATGGCCTCGAACCACAACCGGTTCCAGGGCAGCGGCCACCTATGGAATCACCGATCGACTATCCGATCAAAAAGGTCAGCCCGGCCAGCATCAAACCGCAGTTCCGCCGCCAGCTTGTCCGGTATCCCGGCCGTGAATGGCCCGGCACAATTGTCGTGGACACCAAGAACCGGCATTTGTTTCATGTGCGCGAAGGCGGCATGGCCATGCGCTACGGTATCGGGGTTGGACGTGCAGGCTTTACCTGGGCAGGCGAGGCCTATATTGCGCGCAAGGCACGCTGGCCGAGATGGACACCGCCGGCTGAAATGGTCGCCCGCGATCCCAAGGCCGCGAAATGGCCGCTCGGCATGCCGGGCGGGCCAAAAAATCCACTCGGCGCACGCGCGCTCTATCTGTTTGATCTGACCGGTCGCGATACCCTGTACCGGATTCATGGCACCAACGACCCGTCGTCCATCGGCAAGAACCTGTCATCGGGCTGTATCCGCATGCTGAACCAGGACATCGCAGAGCTTCACCTGCGGGTTACACTGAAATCCCGTGTCGTGGTGCTTGATCATCAGGCAGGCTGAGCCCTAGATCAGGATGACTTCTGGTTGAATCAACCAGAAGTCATAAACCTGATCGCTTTCAAAGTGGTAGAGCAACTTTATGGGTTCTATCAAACCCATGTCGCTCTAACGGTTTTCTTCTTCTTGCGATTGACCAGCACGATGCCGGCACACACCAGCGC